>CAZBOX010000202.1:0-3607 GCA_964493595.1 uncultured Candidatus Obscuribacterales bacterium
AATTACTCCACATACCAGATGCTCATTCGCATACCCCGATGTGACGCCTTGGGTCAAAATCCAAGAATTTTTATGCCATTGCGCAAGTTTCAAGCACAGCCATGATTGAAATCATTAAACGGCTGTTGCTACCGGCATAGTCGCCCAGTTGGCTGCAGGAGCTGCTTCCACTGGCTTGACGAACGTTGTCGCCTTGGAGTTGTCGCAGGTCGTCCACGGTGTCGTGATCAGACCTTCGCGGTAGATTTCATGGTGGGTCGCAAACAAGCAACGCTTGATGTTGATCGAACCACTTTGAGAAATCACCTTCTTCAAAGCTGCTTGGTGAGCGTCGTCACGCGATACGAGCAACACATGTTCGGCACCGGATTTGATGGCTTCATCGATAGATGAAATCAGTTCGGTTGTTGCCGCCGCATGGTTGACGATAGCGATTTTGTGGGTTCTTGCGTTTTGAACGAAGGTGACGAAAGCGTCCACGGTTTTGCCGGGAGTTTCGGTTTTCACAGTCGTCCAGGAAAAGTTCGAGAGTTTCTCGTCTTTCTGATCGATGAGGCCAAGCATTCTCAGGTTGGCTACTTCGAGGAAGTGACGCTGAATTTCACTGTCATAAAGGTCAAGTGCTTCTTCGCCAACGCCGGCTGCGGAGCGGGAAATACCCGAGAGCATGTAGACCAGCGGTTTGGTTGGTGTGGTCCACCACGGAAGTTTGGTGCCATGACGATGGCAGAGCAGGTAGTCCAGATAGAACAACTTCCTTAGGCGGTCGCGGATAAGAACGGGCTTGTCTTCGCCGGAAATAAACCAGGAAATATGTTTCTCAAGCAGGACCCTGTGCTCATCGATCAATTGGAAGATCAGGAGATCTCTGTCGTTGAGTTGGATAGCCATTTGGGTGCGTCCTCTACAGGGGTGTGATTTGGGTGAATAATTCGCGGGGGGCGAATAGGAGCTTTTGTTACCGTTACTTGTTTTCTACGTATCGCCTCAGGGCGTCTGTTCTCTTCGGAGCGTGGACTCTGAATGTTCTTCTCAGGTCCGAATCCATCGTCAGAAGGTTGTTGTTCTGGACCTTTAGTTGATTTGATCTCTCTTCTATTTCTCTCAGTTGCTCTTGCAATTCTTCTTGCGTTCTTGTTCTTCTCGGTCGAATCAAGTCTTCGTATACTGTCGCTATGTCGTCGAAGAAATCGGCTCTCAGTTTTTGATAGTCTTTAAGTCCTGGACTGTTAGCTGGAACCGGAAGCTTTCGGATATTTACTGCCAGCAATCTGTAATTTTTTGCGATTCTCGCTGATGTCTTTATGTAGTCTTGGACTCTTTCCAGTTCTTGATTCAATGGTCTTGATAGAACTGCTCTGTCTGCTTCACTTGGAAGTAAGGTCCATTGGAATTCGTCGAAGGTTTCGAACCAATCTAATTGAGGAGTCTTGTCTGAATAAAGAGCTCCAGCGCCCTGACGTCCTGCGAGCGGATCGGTGTTTTTCGGATACTTGCTATCTTGCTGAGCCTGTTGAGGCTTTGCTGCCGGGACAGAATGTCCTCCGGTGGAGAAGTAGTCGGTTTGATTCGGGCGACCTGCTTGAGCTTGTGATGTCGACACAGAAACAGTGAGGGTCGAGGCCGCTACTGCCGCGAGAATCAAACTAGCTGTTTTACCCAATGCCATCTCAGTGGTCCCTTAAGACTACGTGTTTCTACTAGACGATGTTTTAGATGTCTAAGAACTTGCTCTGCCGCTTGCCAATTCGCGTATTGCGTTATGGATTTTGTGCGTTGTACAGAGGCAAAACCGGCACGCCTGACCTGTTTGGTCTTCCACCAGCCGCCCCAGGATTGGCGGGAGGTAAGTCCGGTGCATTCATTTGATTTGTTTGAGCGTCGTTTGGTCTGTTCTGGCTGATTGCCGGTCTGTCACTCATCGCGTTGAAGGTGTTCATCTGCACAATCTTCCAGATGGTGTAGCCCATGAGGAGCAGCATGAATCCAGCGATTGAGCCGACTACACGTGCACCGCCGTAGGGGTGTCCCATGACCATCGCGTACATTGACAGGGCCATCCAGATGGTGGCACTCACCACACCTAGTATCACCAGGTAACGGCAGAATGTTCTAACTGTTGGAAGGGGACCTTGAAAATCATAGCTGTTTTCTTCACCGGCTTTCGGATAGCCTTGTGCCGGAGAGTCGCTGTTTATGAACTTCTTGCCGCCCTGGTCTTGAGCTTGAGGATACGGAAACAGAACGTTTTGTATTTGCTCAATCTGGTCGTTCGATGCTTGAACATCTTGCGACTGTTGACCGTTCAACATGTTGATTCCGAGAATGCCATTGATTTGACCGATTTGATCTGCCGAGAGTTGATCTGGGCGGATTGTCTGAACCATGCCTTCGCCGCGATTTTGTCCAGTTGCACCGCCAGCGCGCTGACGGTAAATGCGGACAACAGTTCTGTCGCTGCCGTTACCTACCGGGAAGTTATGCCCAGGAGTGGAATCGGCAGTGCCAGATGGAACCGACGGGGGGGCTTGCACATCGCCCGGCTCGACTTGGAGCGGGGTGCTGCCATCACCAATCGGCGGCGGAGCGCCTTCCGGCGGTGCCTGATAGGGAGGCAACGGTTGTGCAAACTGTGCGGACGAACCTTGAGGAACAGCAAAAGAAATACCGACAGAAATAAGGCAGGCGACTAGAATCGCTTTTGCCGTTTTTCTAAAGGTGCTCTCCACTTGCGTCGCCATCTAAGGAAGTCCTCCATCGGTTTGTGAGTACATAATGACGAAATACTCACCAGGATCCAATGGGGAGATTACCCACTTCAGTCACTTGTTTTCGTAGTTTCCTCATGGTTCGACGAAGATTGTGCGTATTTTTCGTCAGAACCGGCACCTACGCCCACGCGAGTGTCTACGAGGTTTATGCTCATAAGCTCGCTGGCCAATGACTTCAGCTCCGTCAGCGAAGGGAAGTCAACAAGCGGATCCGCCATGTTCTTGGTCAGTTCGTTTCCGAGCGCTGACAATCCGGACTGGCTGGCCGGCTGAGTTTGACTTGCCGTGGTGTCTGCGGTCTGCAGAATGGACATACTCAATATTGAACCGAAATCGGGCTCGTCTTCGGCGGTCGGCTCGAAAGAGGGCTCGAAGCTCTCCGCGACCGGCGCCTGAGCTTGCGGTGCCGCTGTTACAGGCGTGATGACCGGAGCCTGGATTACCGGTTGGACCGATTGAGCAGGCGTTACAGCTTGAATTACAGGAGCAGGCGCTGCTGGCTCAAACGGAGCTGGGGCTTGCGGAACTGTCGGCGCGGTTTGCTGTACAGGCGCAGCTGCTCTGACTACCGGCACGATTGCTGGTGCAGGAGCGGATACTGGCTCTGCAGCAGGTTGTGAAACCGGAGCTGGAACCGGAGCAGCAGAGACCGGCGTGATGACCGGAGCCGGCGCTGCCGGTGCTTCAGCCGTCGGGAACGGCAAGGCAGGCGGAGCTGCTATGGGTGCCGCAGTTTCAATAGTGGCGGGAGCATCTACTGGCGCTGCTTCAGCAGGCTGAGCTACTGTTTCTGAATCCTGATTGCGCTTATGAATGCGCATGCTGAGCGGTCCGAA
>CAZBOX010000202.1:3707-8000 GCA_964493595.1 uncultured Candidatus Obscuribacterales bacterium
ACGTCTTTGGTTTGTTCTTCTATAAAGGAATCCAACATCGACTTGACCTTGTCGTCAGCAGGCGCTGCTGCCGCGTCTGCGGAATCAGCCGCAAACGAGCCAGGCATGCTCGGGATGGGAGTCGAGATCTTGGTGGCGTCGAATGCCGGCGCTTGCTGGTTGACGGGCATTCTGATGGTCCAGCCATCGGCTGCCGCACCCATATCTTCGGATACTTCTTCTTCTTCCTCGATATCGTCGATAAGTGGCTCTTGCGAAATTTCGATTTTGGGCTTGGAGCCGTTCTTGCCATTGGTGAGCGATGTGATGATAGGCGCTGCCAGTGGCTTGGTTTGCGGCACGTAGTCTCCGGCTGGGATTTCCAGGATCTTGGAGCCGTCTGCCGCTTCCACCTTGTCCACAGACATGACTTGATACTCTTCTTCCAGCGTCTTGGGCGCTTGTTCTTTGCTGCAAGAACGGTCTGCGACCGGTTCGAAGTCGTCGACAATCTTGCCCAAAGTAACTTCCATGCCCAGTCCGCGCAATTCGCAGCACAGACCGTCGAATGCAGCGGTGCGTCCGCCGGCGGTGATTTCCTTGCCTTGAACCATATCGGCGTAGGCTTGATGTCTGCCCTGGATATCGTCTGCCTTGATGGTCATCATCTCGTGCAGGATATTGGCGGCGCCGTAAGCTTGGATAGCCCAAACTTCCATTTCGCCCATTCTCTGACCGCCGTGGTTGGCTTTTCCGCCGACCGGCTGTTGCGTGACTGCTGCGTACGGTCCACCGAGACCGGAGCGAGCATTGACTTTGTGCAGTACCAGTTGGTTCAACTTCAACATGTACTGGCGACCGACCAGAACCGGGCGATCGAATGGCTCACCGGTTCTGCCGTCGAAGAGTTGCACTTTGCCGTTGGCTTGCAGCCACTCGTAGCCGGGCATCTTGCGTGCTTCTTTGAGCGCTTCGTTGATGAGGCGGAATGAAGCGTCCTCGGTGAGCGACTCGTCGAACTGGTGGATGCGGTAATAGCGGTTCAAAATTTGCGAGTAGAGACCCAACTGCGCGTCGAATACCTGTCCGACGTTCATACGCGAAGGTACGCCCAGTGCGTTCAGGCAGAGGTCTACCGGTGTGCCGTCCGGCAAGTAAGGCATATCAGCATCGGGAACGATGATCGAAACGATACCCTTGTTTCCGTGGCGTCCCGCCAGCTTGTCGCCCACTTCAACGGGGCAGAGTCTGGCGATGAGAACTTCGATTTCGCAGATGACGCCAGCTTTCAACTCCGGCGTGGTTTCCGGTGTGAAGATGCGGATGTCGATAACGCGACCGCCTGAGCCGTGCGGTACACGCAGGCTGCTGTCGGCCATCTCTTCTGCGACTTTGCCGAATACGGCTTGCAGGAGCTCTTCTTCTGCAGAGAGAGCGCGCTGCTCTTTGGGAGTCAGTTTGGAGACCAGAACGTCGCCGGGATTGACGTAGCTGCCGATTTTGGCGATGCCGCGCTCGTCCAGGTGCTCGAGGTCCTTGCTGGCCACGTTGGGCATCTCGGGAGTGAGAATTTCAGGACCGCGCAGGGTTTGATAAACGTTGGTCGAATGTTTTTCGATTTCGATGTGGGTCAGTTTTTGATCTTTGACCAGACCTTCTCTGACGACGATCGCGTCTTCGAAGTTGTAACCGCGCCAGGGCATGAAGGCTACGAGCAAATTGCGGCCGAGTGCCAATTCGCCTTGGTCGATACCGGGACCGTCAGCGATGATTTGACCGGCTTCGATTTGTTGTCCGACCTTGACCGACGGGCGTTGGTCGAGGATCGTGTTCTGGTTCGTTCTGTCGTAGCGAATAAGCGGATAGTAGCGCTTTTCGCCCGATGGTTGCGTAATTACGATTTCTTTGCCGGTGACGCTGGTCACGGTGCCGGCGCGTTTTGCCGATACGGAGTGACCGGACGAGCGACCAACGATGCGCTCCATGCCTGTTCCGACGCGCGGACGCTCAGGCTTGATGAGCGGCAGAGTTTGGCGCATCATGCCACCACCCATGAGGGCTCGTCCTGTATCGTCGTGCTCCAGGAATGGAATAAGAGCCGAACCTACCGACAAGAAACCTTGCGGTGTGATACCGATCATGTCGATGTTTTCTGGTGCTGTTTCGAAGAATCTTTCACCGCGTCTTGCCGGCACGAGCGGTCCGACGAGCTTATTGCCGTTTACTTTCGCATCGGGCGGTGCCAGTGTGTAAATTTTGTCGTCGCCAGGTGAGAGATAGACGACTTCGTCTGTGAGAACACCTTCAACTACGCGGCGATAAGGTACGGTCATGAAGCCGTCTTCGTCGATACGGCAGTAAGTCGCCATGTAGCTGACCATACCGCAGTTCTTACCTTCAGGTGATTCGACCAGGCAGACGCGACCGATTTGCGACGGGTGAACGTCACGCATTTCTGTCGGCGCCGCATTCGGGTCGATACCGCCAGGACCGAATGATGTGATTCTTCTTCTGTGCGAAAGCTCGGACAGAGGGTTTTGTTGGTCGAGGTACTGAACGAGCGGGTTGCCCGAGAAGTACTTCATAACAGCATTGGCGAACGGACGGCAATCGAGAATGTCGTTGGGCGAACCAATCTCTTCGTCCTCGTTCATTTCCAGTCTGGTCTTGAGCGAGCGAACCATTTGTGCCAGAGCGGGACGCACTGCACGGGTCATGGTTTCGCCGACTCCCCGCAGGTGGCGGTTTTCCAAGGAGTCCGGATTGTCGAGTTGACCGATACCGCTGGGCAGGTTCAGAAGATATTCGAAAATGTTGAGCAAGTCCATACCTGTGACTTGATGGCTTTCTTCATCAAGTCCCATTTTCTTGTTGAAACGTCTTCTGCCCAGTTTGCCGAGCGAATACTTTCTCTTGTCGGTCAATTCTTGCAAGGCGACCAAACCACCGCCGGCGCCACCGCCACCGTCCGGTTTCCACGAACGACCGATGACTGCCAGAGCTTCTGCCTTGGTGATGTTTTTCCACTCAATGCGTCTTGCTTCCAGAAGCGGGCGCAGTCTCTTTTCGAGAATAGCTTCGTCGACGCCCATAGCCAGGAGCAACGTTTGGGCGGAAACCCATGCACGTTTGGGCAATTTGACACGGCACTTGGCTTTCGACGCACGGCTGGAAATTGTCGGGTCGAGTTCCAATTCAAAGGTGATAGGCGCACCCTGTTCAGCCAACATCAATGCCTTGTAGGTGATGTGGGTCGGGTTGGAGAAATAGATACCGGGAGCTCTGACCAGCTGACCGAGTACGACGCGCTCAGAACCGTTGATTACGAAAGTTCCGCGGTCGGTTATCACCGGAACGTCGCCCATGTAGGCGGTGGACTTGCGAATTTCGCCGGTCTGAATGTCACGCAGCCAGACTTCCATCATCATGCGTTTTGCATGAGTCATGTTGGTTTTTCTGGCTTGTTCAGGAGTAGTTGGATAACCGGAATCGGCGGCGTAATCTTCGAATCTCCAGTGCGGTTTTCCATCCGGTCCGATGAAGGACAATTCGAAACGCGGAGAGAAATCGCTGGAGATCGGCGAAATTTCAGTGAAGAGATTGCCAATGATCTCTTCCGTGAAGCGCCGGTAGGAGCGTCTCGGGAATTCAGCTAGATCTGGTGCCTGAAAGTAAAACGTCATTTACTTGCTCCCGCTAACGCTAGAATCGCTCTTGTCACTCATGAGTGACCGCTTGTGTATCGCCATTGCTCTGGCCAGGTCGTCCGAGTAGGCTTTCATGCCAGGCTTCAAGGCGCTGGCGATGCGGAACTCGGGGATGGCTTCGACAACTTGTCCGAGGTTGAGTAGGTTGGTAGCCAGTCTGTGGTGAAGCTCCGGATTTTGCACGTCGGCTTCGCACATTTGTTTGAGCAGGTTGGCTGCGCCTTGGTAGTCTCTCTGTGATTCGAGAACGCTGACCTGGCTCAGTGCATCGTTGGTGCTCGGGGTTGCAGCCGGTTGGGCGGCAGCTTGCTGAGCTTGAGCCTGTTGGGCTTGTGCTTGCTGAGCTTGCATTGCAGCTTGGCGTGCTTGCTGCTGACGCTCTTGCTCCAGTTCAGCTTGCGCTTGCTGGGACTCGTCGTGCGTTCTGAAATTCATCGCTTGCGGATTGAAAGCAGGGCGCTGAGAACCACCTTCAAACATGCTCTTTCTGGAAGGATCGGGCTGTTGAAGTTGTTGCGGCTGCTGCTCTTCTTGAGCTACGCGGAAGCTGCCCGGAGGCTGCTGCGAAAATTGCTGTTGTTGCATTTGCTGTTGTTGCATTTGCTGC
>CAZBOX010000202.1:8100-11111 GCA_964493595.1 uncultured Candidatus Obscuribacterales bacterium
TGCATTTGCGGAGCTGCATTCATTTGCGAGCTGAGTTGGTTGCCGATTTGTCCGCTCATCTTCGCGACGTCAGCACCACTCATGCCGGCAGCTTTCTGCATTTCTTTCATGCGGGCGGCGGCTTCTCTGTTGTTTTCAGGATCGATAAGAACGCAAGTCAGATAAGCCTTATTGGCGGCGGCGTAGTCGCCGATGCCTTCCAGGCACTCGCCCATCAAATATTGATATTTGGCGTTGCGAGGCTCGAGCATTACAGCCTGGTTGATCTCACCGAGGGCTTCTCTGCGCAGTCCCTGACTGAACAGTGTCTCAGCCGCTAATCTATGCTTTTCTGCTTTAGCGTGCTGATAAGCCCGTGTGAGGCTTGCTCTTCCGGATTCCAACCCGGGGTTACGTGGATCGAGTGCTTCGAGGCGGCGGTATTCCGCTTCAGCCCCAGCGAAGTCACCCGTGAGTTGCATGGCGCCAGCCAGACCCAGATGATTTTCAGCAAGCAGCGGATTTTGCGCTACTTGTTTGCGCCACAGCTCGACGAGCGCCTGACCGGCAGCTACATCTTTACTGTCGCAAATGACGGCTTTGCGTAAAGACGCAGCTGCCGCCGTGAAGTCGTTTTTGGACATTTGCAGGAAGGCCAACTGTCTGTGAGCCGGACCGTAATCTGCATCCTTAACAATGGCTTGGCGATAGTACGCCATTGCATTGGTCACTTGACCGTAGCGAACACAGAGGTCGCCCATCTTCTGATAGACACGGGCGGACTGCTCGAGAGCCATGCACTGTTGAATTTCGATCGATGCGCCAACCAGGTCGTTGGACGCCATGAATTTTTCTGCCAGCTCCAGTCTTTGATCGACTGAACCTGGATCGATGCCCTGCTTCTTGAGCGCTTCGCTCAAGTTTTTGGCTGCCATCGAGTTGTCGTTGGCAGCGGCGATCGCTTGTCTAAATAGATGGGCGGCGCCGGCATAGTCATGTTGAGCAAGCCGCTGTTGACCGTATGCGGTGCGAGCGGCGGAAAGATTGATTTTGAATTGCTTATTGGAAGGATCATATTGAACGGCTTTCTCGTGAGCCACGATTGCTTCGTTCCAACGTCCTTGCTTGCCGAAAGCAACCGCGCTGTTATTTGCGTCGATTGCCATTTGGATATATTGCTTTGCGTTTTCTACTTGCTGCGCTTGGGCTTTCTTCTCAGCCTCGAGAGCTCTCAGCTTCTCCAGTTCGGCTTTCTTTGCAGCATCTGCTTCTTGCTGCTTCTTGAGCTTTTCTTCTTCGCGGTAGTCGAGACGGCGCTGAAATCTTGAAGCGCTGGGCGGTATGACGACGGAATTGCTTTCGTTGAACTCTTTGGTCTCACGCTCGTAGGGCAGGGGTGCTCCCGTCAGTTTGGTGGCCAGAGCGCTCTGGGTGCCCAGGGCGACCGTGCAGGCTACTGCCAGGATGACGGGCGAGACTTTTAGGAGTGAGGACTGTTTGAGCATTTGCAGAATCGAGGTGTTCATTTGTCGTAGAAGCTGGTTAGTTGGTCCGACCCTGGGGTTGTCGAGGGGCGAATGTGAGCACAGCTTAACGATGTTGGGGGTGTTCAGTCTATTGGGGGGAATCCCACGCCATTCGTATAAATCCCATGCCGCCATGTCCAAAAAACGGAAATCGCCACCAGTTCAGACTTTTGCGCCGCTTTTACGCCACTGTAATTTAGAATTCGAGAGAAGAAAACAGAAAAAGAATGGATGTAAAGAGGAAATTATGTGAATTGCCTCTAAGATATTTGCAAGCAAAAGCACCCGGCGGGTCCAAAAACCGTTTTACTCAGAAAATTTGTGGCATTGTTAGAATTAAGGCGAGGAAGTCTCAAGCGGCTGATAACAAACGCCTTTAGCCCACTGAGATCAACTGAACCACTATGTCCCTCGCATATACCGTCCAGGCGTTGTGATTAATTCCGGAGATATTCTTGGACTCAACATTCCGCTCCAATCCCTTCCGTCCCCGCACTATCCTGTGCGAAAGACATGAATTAATCCGTTTCGGTTTGAAGCGGGTGGTTTCGGAAGTGGTCGATATCATCGGTGAGGCTGCTGACGGCATGACTGCTACCGAGATGATCCGCAGGCAGCGTCCTGACTTTGTTATTCTCGACGTAGATCTTGATGTGCTTAACGGTGTGGAAGTATGCCGGCGCGTCAGCCAGGAGCTTCCAAACTCTAATGTACTGGTCCTTACAGACTCCTATCACGCGACCAAGTACCATAACCAACTGATGAGAGCGGGCGCTCGCGGCTTCTGCCTCAAGAGTTCAGGTCCAAGAACCCTTTTTGAAGCTATTGAGCAAGTAACGAGGGCTCTGCCTTATTGCGATCCCAAAATTACTCAGTTGGTAAAACAGGCTCCTTCGACGAGCATGCCCAACTGCAATTTGACTGACCGCGAAATTGAAGTTCTGATTCGTCTCGACCTTCGCAACAAAGAAATTGCAGAAGAACTCGACATGAAGCTCCGTACAGTGGAAAAACACATCGAGTGCATCCTCGCCAAGCTCAAGGTGCCGACACGTACTGCAGCTGCGCTCAAAGCGGTGCAATTGGGTTATGTGCTGCTGCCTAAGATGCCGGGGCGCGATCCTGTCACGGGCGTCACGCACGAGCAGACTGTTGCCGAACTGCAAGCCGAGTTGGCTATCGCCAACGAGCATTTGAGAGCCCTTCTGAAGCAAAATGAGCTGCTTAAGGAAGCGCTCAACCAGAAGATCAGCCCAACTGACTAAACTTCCTGCATGCTGAGTAGAAGTGCCTTCATCCTGTTGCTTATAGCCGGATTTACTTCCGGCTGTTCTCAAAGTCCTATTTCTATAATTAAGGCTCCTCCTTCTATCAGGATGGAGTATTTCGATAAAGGCGCGCGTCCTCCAGAGGCGAATACTCCAGAGCACAACGACTGTGCGAATACTCACTGGCATTTCGGTTTTATTCCTGAAACCGAATACGAACTCGTAAAGCGAGAACGTG
>CAZBOX010000203.1:0-11083 GCA_964493595.1 uncultured Candidatus Obscuribacterales bacterium
ACCCGCGCTCGGTTTAATTGCAAATCGATATAATTGCGCGTCGCCCCTTGCGATACATGCGCATTCATAGCGGAGGTCCAGGCATTAACCACATCGGGCGAAGAAATATCTATCAAGAACGGCTGAATATCATCCGGTTCGCCCTCAGGCGTAACTGCATAGTAGAAGAGCTGTCCAACCGCATGCGACTCACCGGATATCTCTTTCAATCCGCCATATCTAGCGATACGCGCAGCATCACGGACAATCTTTCCCAGTCGCCAGTGGTCGGGGTGTTGGTTTTCGAAGCAGCTTGTAGCCAGAACTGTGGATGGTTTTACCCTGCGAATTATTTCTGCCAGCTTGAGTGCATGCGCTGAGCGAATCTCCAGCTTGGCGTCTCCGTCGAGATCGACAAACTCCACTGTCGCTCCAAGCGATTCGGTCGCCGCGACGGACTCGGCTCTGCGCCCTTCAGGGGTTCCGTTGCTTGCGGCCTCTCCCAGCGAGCAAATGACACAGTGAACGCTGCGGCCTTTTAGCGCTTCTAAAGCCAGGACGCCTCCACAACCGAATTCAATATCATCGGGATGAGCACCAAAAGCCAGTACGGGAGCAGAACTAATTTCGCTCAATCTTTTCCTCCATCTTGGCAGGCGAGGGTAGCTCTACATAAGCCTCATCGGACAATTCTATGCCATCTCGAGTGACGAACTCAATCTCCGGCGCATCTTCTTTGCGCAAATAGTCCTGCTCGCCGGCTCCAGCAATATAGTGAGTGCAGTGTATTACTGACTGCATCCACTTGAGCCGAGTATCGCGCGTCGGGCTGATCTGCTCCTTGGAAAACGGCACCATCGGTAAATCGATAAACGCACTGCCTCCTTCATGAAGCTTGAGAACTTCTCCGGCATGACGTGCGCGGACAACTTCTCCGTCGTACTGAACATCAACGTAGAAGTCCGAGATATCGCAAGCACTTCTGCGAAACTCAGGGCTGCCGGAGCGCACCACTTCGATGCCATCGAGCAGACCCATTCGACGGTACATTTGCAAGCAGAAGTCAGCGACATTTGATGCGCTGGTAGCCTTGAATATGTCGATCAGCGAATGGTCGATATAATTCGGCAACTGCAAAATGGTCTTTTCTTGCCAGCCGGCAGCAATTCGCTTTGCATACAAGGGTGAGAACTTACGCTGCGTTTTATTCTCAAAAGTGAAATTCAGTTGTGCCGGATCGTTGGTGGTGCGGTGACGCAATACAGTGCGTGTCTCGCGCGGATCGTGATCGCTGTCATGATAGAAGAAAACTATCTTGCCGCCAATTTCCTTTTGCAGCCTTCTGGCGGTGAATATTTTTGCTGCAAGAAACCGCTTCGGATAGAATCCGCAAGGTTGTTGACCAAAACAAATGACAGGAGAAGTCATGCCGCCTCCACCGCATTGCCATCGACAGTCGTGATGCCATGAGCCTTGCTTCGGCTTCCCAATATTGTCTGCAAAATGAGGCTAAGCACAACGCACACAGCGCAACCGATCAGCGGATACCAGAGATAAGATATTGTCAGATTGAAGTATAAGACAAAGACCAGGCTCTGTGCCATCAGCGCCGACCAGAAAAGAGCAGTTCCACCGACTCTTTTGATGAAAAAACCGACAACAAATAGAGCAAGCAAAACACCATAGAATATCGAGCCGAGAATATTCACTGCTTGAATCAAGTTTTCGGCAAGATTCGCATAAAGAGCGACGAAAACAGCAATGCCCCCCCAGAAAGCAGTGAACCACTTGGAGGCTGCAAGACACTCGGCATCCGTAGCATCACGTTTTATCAGCAATCTATAAAAGTCTATCGTAGTGGAAGTGCCTAATGCATTCAGCTCCGCCGCTTTCGATGAGAGCGCCGCCGCAAAGAAGGCGGCTACTAGCAAACCAATAGCGCCATGCGGAAGTTCGCGAAGAATGAAGGTAATAAATACATAGTCCGCACTGGTGGCGCTGACAGTTTTGCCAGGCGAAGATTCATGTTGCTC
Organism: uncultured Candidatus Obscuribacterales bacterium; assembly: GCA_964493595.1. Lineage (GTDB taxonomy): Bacteria > Cyanobacteriota > Vampirovibrionia > Obscuribacterales > Obscuribacteraceae > QKMZ01. Next base: position 2,013 of record CAZBOX010000203.1, read on the forward strand.
AATCAATTCTTTGGAAGCTAGTTCTGCAGCCTTCAGACGAATCTTCTCTCCTTCTTGCTGTGCAACTGCGGCACTGACAAATTCTGCGGTAGCAGCACTTTCATTACCCCTGCGCTTTGCCGACATCCAACGCTCGAGATGCGCTTTTCCATCTTCATGGATCTTGTTGAATTCGCTCTCATAGGTCACCAATTGCTTGCCTGCGCCGGTGTCATTTCGATGCGACTCCAGATATTGATTCAGGGCAGAATCGAAAAACAGGGGTGGACGCTCGAATTGATAGAAAACAAACATCAAGACGCCTAGCATTAAAATACACAGTTGCATCGGGATTTTACAGACAGCATTGAACATCAGCCCGAGCCGACTTTCTCTCAATGAGTCACCGGATAAATAACGCTGAACCTGCGACTGATCGGCTCCGAAATAGGAAAGCATGAGGAAAGTGCCACCCAGCAAGCCGGACCAAAATGTATATCGCTCATGCAGGCTGGGCGTAAAGTTGACCGCGTTCAGCTTCTGAAAACCGCCAGCCACGCCCATAGCATCAGCAAAGTTCAATTCATGAGGGAGCTTGGAAAGCAAAATTCCCGCTGCAGTCGTCACCCCCAGGAAGATGACCGCCATCTGATACTTCTGGGTAACTGTGACAGCATCTGTTCCACCAAATACGGTGTATGCCGTAGCGATCAATCCGCAAGTGATAATCGTCCATTGCAGAGACCAACCGAATACTGTCGACAGGACAATGGCGGGCGCATAGATAGTGATACCAGCCCCAATTCCGCGCTGCAAGAGAAACAAACCAGCCCCGAAAAGACGCGTCTTTCGATCAAAACGATTCTCCAGATATTCATAAGCTGTATACACATGCAACTTATGAAAGATCGGCAGAAAGAAAAGAGCAATAATTACCATCGCCACCGGGACGCCGAAATATACTTGCAAGAAGCTCAATCCGCCGAGATATCCTTGACCGGGCGTGGACAAAAATGTGATCGCGCTCGCCTGCGTCGCCATCACGGAAATGCCAATCACCCACCAGGGTGTATGGTCGCTGCCCTTGAGATAGCTGCTCAGATCGCGACGATTTCTTGTATGCCAGACGCCGTACAAGGCTATAGCGACAATGGACAATATGAGCACAAAGATGTCCAGGGCGTTCATCTTACTTACCTAGTGAAACCATATTCGCGAACAAGCGATAAGCTCCAGGAACACCCGCAGGAAGCTGGCGGAAAAATCCGAGACCTGTGTAAATGTAATAACCCTTTCCATACTGCGCAGCCAGCAAAGCACCGGCATGAGGAAGCTCGCCCTTATCGCTGAAGGCTAAAATCGGCGTAAAATGCTCGTCCCACTGATTCGGGAAATACAATCCACGCTCCTGCACCCATCCGTCAAAGTCAGCATTCGTAATCTTGTTAGGTGTATTCAAGATTGGACTGTCCGGCGCAAGAAAGGTAACTGGCGCCTTCTCATCGGTGACACGATCATTCGAAATATGAAGATCATAGGGAGCGATCTTCTCTAATTTCAACTTATCGTGCCGATTGTACTGAACTACAACTGTGCCACCACTTTCGACATAAGAGAAGAGCACAGGCATCGCCTTATCTATGTTATTGCGCACATTGAAGGCGCGCACCCCGAGCACCACCGCGTCGACGCCCTCCAGGTCTTGAGCAGTGAGATTGGCGTCATCCAATATCTTTACGGCGTAACCCATTTGCTGGAGATTTTCGACGAGACTATCGCCGGCGCCAGGAAGATAACCGATGGTGTGACCACGCGTCGCCAGATCGAAACTGACGGCACTCATTTGAGCCGGCGGCTGGAGCAACTGCCTGGGCAAATGAGCATAACTTACTTCCTGACGCTGATTGTGATAGCGCTCACCGTCAATATTCGCGCTAGCGGTTATGCGTGCGGAAGAAGCTTTCTCAGGCGCTGTAACAGTGAAGGTGAATTTGCCGGTTTCACCAACATTCTTCAAATCAAATGCTTGCTTCGATGGGTCTACTTTCCATTCAGAAGGCATTTCGAGTTCCAGTGAGCCCTTCGAATTTGCCCGAGACGCGCGCACTTCAACTTCTACAGAACGAGTAACTCCTGGTTTCATAACAAGAACGTCCGAAAGAAAGCGGAGTGAAACAGGTGGTATCACATCAAGGCGGCGGCGGATATGATTGCCGAGCGCATCGGTAGAAACTTGCAAAGGTTCATCGTGCACTGCCATTCTTTGTCCGGCTATCTCGAAAGTTTCAATCACAGGAAACGCAGGAGAATTTTCAGATGTTCCAATCAATTCAGGCATATCGACGTGAAACATTCCGGGCGTGCCTTCTGCAGTCAGCCAGTAAGGCTGCGTAAGAGGCGTCGAGCCTGGCAGAACTTTCGAGATATCGATACTTCTTGGCTGATCGAGAGTCTGATCAATTTTATTGATACGTTCGGCACCGCTCAGCTTGGGAAATTGCACGTCAACCCATCTGACCTGCAAGTCAGCCGGCAACTTCGAATCGAGAGATGCAACCACATGCATCTTCATAGTCTCACCAGGCACCATCTCAGAATTGGCAATTGTCGTCTCGACGTTCAGCCCGATGCACGAACGCAAAATACGATCGAGTAATTCAGATTTCTCGGCAAGAATGGCATTGCTGTTTTTCGCTTTCAATTTCTCTAGTTCTTTGCGCAGTTCAAGAACAGCACCAACACTTTTCGATGGGTCTTTGATATCGAAATGCGCGATTATATCTCCGACCAACTTCTCAATAACATCGCCGCCAGCCACGCGGTGCCAACTCGTGTCGACACCATCCATAATGTCTTTGTCTACTGGTGCGCCATCAAGCAACTGGAATTGCTCGAGCCTTTTTTCACCATTGCCGCCAGGCATTTTAAAAGTGTCGAAGCCTTGTGTCTTGTGCATAGCTCGACTGGCACCGGCAATAGAATGAAAGCTCTCGCCAGACACCGGATCATTGCCGGTCGCATCAACTTTCAATACCGGCTGGTCGGTGATCTTGTCCTTCTGCCAGATGGAAGCATTCCACAATATGCGCTTCGGCTGCCATGGTTCCAAATTCTGCTCAGGAAAAGCTTTTGCATCGCCGGCAATTTTGAATGCCTCCATTGCCAGCACGGCGGATGTTGTGTGATGACCGTGCGTGCCGCCAGGGCTCGGCGAAAAGCGTGTAATCAAAACATCCGGTCTGAAGGTTCTAATTACTCGAACAATGTCGGATAAGACTTCTTGTTTATCCCAGACCTCCATCGTCTCCAGATAATTTTTCGAAAAGCCGTAGTCTTTCGCACGAGAGAAAAACTGCTGCGCTCCATCGATTTGCCTGGCAGCCAATAATTCTTGAGTGCGCGCAACACCGAGCTTCGCTCCTAGATCCGCACCCAGAACATTCTGACCACCGTCACCACGCGTGAGAGATAAATATGCTGTCCGGTAATTGCGACCGCGCGCAAGATATGCAAGTAATTCTGTGTTCTCATCATCTGGATGAGCTGCTATGTACAAAACGCTGCCCATCTGACGAAAACTCTCCAATTCATGCAGAATCGCCTGGGGAGAATCACTCTTCATTTGAACTCCTAACGCGGATTTTGATTTTGAAACTGAAAATTGCAGTGGCGCACTTTTAGAATTAGTAGTTGCGCCGGATTGAGAAAGTGGAGGCGGCGGATTCGACTTCGATTCTTGACTGGCGGCAAAAACATACACGCCGCTCAAAAAGAGTGACGTCGCGCAAATCAATGAATTGACTGCGCAACGCCACTCTTTCGATTTCAGTGACCAACTGGTGGACAAACTCATTGCACCTTATTGCAAGCTGTTGATGAGCGTCTCATTCAGTTTTACGTAAGCGGTATCATTGGCTTTCTGCGCCAGCTCGGTCGAGTGCTTAGCAGCTGCCAGCGCGCCGGCTTTATCGCCCAACTTAGCAAGAATTTTTGCTTGCAAGTGAACAATGTAGAAGGCATCTTTTTCAGCCACGGCTGCATCAACCCATTTCTTCGCTTGCTGCAGATCTTTATCGTGGTTGAACCAGAAGTTTGCAGCCTGGAAATACGGCTTGTCCTTTTTGTCGGAAGCCATCTCCTCTTCGATTTGCTTGGTCAACTTATCAACGTAATTCACTTCCAGCTTGAGCGGGATTTTGGTTTTGTCCCATACCAGTCTGATATCAGCCGACTCGTCTTTGATATTTTCAACGTCGATGGTCAGCGTTTCCAGCGAGTAGCCGATATTGATGGGCTTGACTTTGAAGCGCACCAAATCATTCTTTTCATCGTATTTATAGGTGCCCCACTGATCGGAACCCTTATTGATGATTACAGTCCATTCGTCTTTATCGGGAATGGTCACAAGAGCATAAGAGCCTGCAGGAATTTCATGACCGTTCAGTTTTACATCTGTGCTGAATGTCAACTTTGTAGCAGCATTAGCGCCAGTGCGCCATACTTTTCCATAGGGGATCATAGAACCGAAAATCTCGCGACCCTTCACTCCAGGTCTGGAGTAATTGATTTCGACATCGGTTAAGCCGACGCGCTGCTTCAATGTGCAGGGCGGGCTTGCGGCGGGGAATTCAAGTTTTGCAGTATCTGCTAAAGCAGCTGTTGAAACCATGATGGCACCTCCAAGTGCGAGGGCGAATGGGAGTTGTTTGAGTTTCATCGTCTTTCCGTTCTAATCGAGGGAAACTATTCTTGCCCGACGGCAATTCACGGATTTTAGAACTAATTTGTACTAACTGTTTTGCAAAAGGGCAGATTGTTTCGGATCGTGCCGATTAAATTCGCCGAAATTGGCATTTAATGAGGCTTCAGACAGTACCCACCCGAAAGGTAAGTCGGTACCCAAGAAGTAACAAACAAGATTTTTCTGCAATTAATGTATGCAGGCGATCGGTTTGACATCCCGCGTGTGGCACATTATCTGTGTTATATATGGGTAGAGAAGAGATGGCTGAAAAACACAAGTCTGGCGCTAAGGGCTCGGTTGGTTCAAACTCAGAACACGGCGCGGAAAGGGCAAGATTGCTCGACCAACGTGAGAATGGCACTCCATGGAAAAAGTGGGGTCCATACCTGAGCGAGCGTCAATGGGGAACCGTTCGCGAAGATTACAGTGAAGACGGCAATGCCTGGGGCTATTTCCCGCATGACCATGCCCGCTCGCGCGCCTACCGCTGGGGCGAAGACGGCATAGGCGGCATCAGCGACGAAAAACAAATTCTCTGTTTCGCGCTTGGCATGTGGAACGGCAAAGATTCGATCATCAAAGAGCGCATCTTCGGCTTGACCAACGCCGAAGCCAATCACGGAGAGGACGTCAAAGAGTATTACTTCTACCTGGACAGCACGCCCACCCACTCGTACATGAAATACCTGTACAAGTACACGCAGCACAGCTTTCCCTACGACCAGCTTATTCAAAACAATGCCCGGCGGGGCAAACTCGACTTCGAGTACGAGCTCATCGATACGGGAGTCTTTGACGACAATCGCTACTTCGATGTTTTTATCGAATATGCCAAGGGTTCGCCGGATGACATTCTCATTCAGATTACAGTTCACAATCGCGGACCCGAAGAGCACAGCATTGATTTGCTGCCGACCTTCTGGTTCCGCAATACATGGTCTTGGGATGAAGAACCAGGCAAGAAGCCGCTTATTCGCGGGCTAAAAAAAGATGGGCGCGAAATGGCTATAGCCCAGTATCAAGACCCTAATCTCGCCGAGCACTTCTGCGAGTATCACATCTATTTCGATGGCGACGCGGAGCTGTTGTTCACGGAGAATGAAACCAACAACGACCTGCTCTTCAACACGCCCAATGCCGGTGAATTCGTCAAAGACGGCATCAACATGTATGTCGTACACAACGAAAAACATCTGGTCAACCCTGCCAAAACAGGCACGAAAATGTCCGCCCACTACAAACTGAAAGTGGCAGCCGGCAAGTCGAAAACAGTGCGCCTGCGCTTCAGCAAGGACGAACTCCACAAGCCCATGGACGAATTCGAGACGATTATGTCTATGCGCTTGAGTGAGGCAGACGAATTCTTCAAATCAATCGCTCCGACAACCTTGGCTGAGGACAAGGAGAAATTCCCCATTTTCAGAGCAGCGCTGTCGGGCATGATGTGGAACAAACAATTCTTCTACTATGACGTGGACAAGTGGCTGCGCGAGCACAATTATTTTCCGATGTCGGGAGCAGGCGCTAAGCAGATACGAAATTCTGCATGGTTTCACATGTATAACGAAGACATCATTTCCATGCCGGACAAATGGGAATACCCCTGGTATGCAGCCTGGGACCTGGCATTTCATGTCCTCTCAATCAATCTTTTCGATCCGGACTTCGCAAAGACACAGCTGGAAATGATGCTGAAAAGCTCATACTTGCATCCGAATGGTCAAATTCCGGCGTACGAATGGAATTTCAGCGACGTAAATCCGCCTGTTCACGCCTTCGCCACTTACTGGGCTTACTTGTATGACAAATTCCAGCACGAAGGAATCGGTGATCGCGACTTTCTCAAATACGCTTTCTCAAAACTACTGGTCAATTTCACCTGGTGGATCAATCGAAAAGACCCCAAAGGTCACAATGTTTTCGAAGGCGGCTTTCTGGGGCTGGATAATATCGGTGTTTTCGACAGGAGCCATGCTTTACCGACCGGTGGCAGTTTGGAGCAAGCCGACGGAACGGCATGGATGGTTTTCTTCAGCCAGCAGATGCTGAACATTGCCCTGGAACTAGCCCAGGACAATCCGCTCTATGAAAGATTCGCTCTCAAGTTTTTCGAACATACGGTCTGGATTGCCAGCGCAATGGATAGACCAGGCGTCCATCGCGATGAACTCTGGGATGAAGAGGACGGATTTTTCTATGATGTGCTTCGCCTTCCCAATGGACAGGCGCAAAGGCTGAAAGTACGCTCTATGGTGGGGCTCTTGCCATTGGCATCAGTGGTGGTGGCGGAAGAAGAGACCTGGAAAAATGTTCCGGGCTTCATCGAAAAAGCGCACCACTTTTTAAAACGTCAGAAAGAGGTTTGCGCCAACTTGCACTTGCCAATCGAAACAGGCGTTGCAAACCGCCGAATGCTTGCCGTCTGCGACGAGAAGAAGCTGCGCAAAATTCTCAAACGCATGTTTGATGAGAATGAATTTCTCAGCGAATATGGAATTCGCAGTCTGTCCAAGTATCACCAGGAAAATCCTTTCGTCATCAATCATGAAGGCATAGAATTCCGAGTCGATTATGTTCCGGGCGAATCAGATACGGCCATGTTCGGCGGTAATTCCAATTGGCGAGGACCAATCTGGATGCCGGTCAATTTCCTGCTGATTCGAGCACTTCTCAATTATTACTCCTATTTCGGCAAAGACTTCAAAATCGAATACCCTACTGGTTCCGGAAAAATGCACACCCTATATGAGTGCGCAGATGACATCATCAACAGAATCAGCCGCATCTTTCTTAAAAACAAAGAGGGTGAAAGACCGGTTTATGGTGGCACGGAAAAATTCCAGGAAGATCCGCACTGGAAAGATCTCTTACTTTTCTATGAGTATTTCCAGGGTGACAATGGTGCCGGACTTGGAGCCTCACATCAAACAGGCTGGACTGGTCTTGTCGCCAACCTTATGTACATGCAGTCATTGATGGACGAAGACAGGTGGCTCGATCCAAATCCAATGCGCCGCCTCGCTCACATGGAAGCCGCGAATAAATAAAGTCGGGACGAACATGCATCAGACAACACAACCAAAGACACTTACCGGATTGCAGAGCAACCCCACTCTCTATCAGGTCAATACAAGAGTCTGGTTGACTGAGCTTTCTGCGCAATTAGGACGGAGGGCAACCCTCGACGATATTCCCGATGCGGTATTGGACAGCTTTGCCGAAATGGGATTTTCCTGGATTTATTTCCTTAGCGTCTGGCAAACAGGAGAACAAGGAAGAAAAATTTCCATAAATCATCCGGGCTGGAAAGAAGGATTCAAGGTCGATATACCGGACTTGACGGACGATGATATCTGCGGCTCGGGTTTTGCCATCACGAATTACGCACTTCATAAGAGCTTTGGCAAGCCGGATGCGTTGTTGCATTTGAAGAACCGCCTCAATCAACGCGGTCTCAAATTGATGCTCGATCTGGTGCCCAACCATACAGCCATCGATCACCACTGGGTGGAATCAAATCCGGAATTCTTCGTGCAGGGAGACGAAGAGAGCATTACTAATGCGCCGCAAAACTTTCTGCGCCTGGGCGAGAGCATCTTTGCTCACGGGCGTGATCCATATTTTGACGGTTGGCCGGACACATTGCAGCTCAATTATGGCAACCCATCGTTTCGACAAGCAATGGCAGCGGAGATAAACTCGATAGCGAGTCATTGTGACGGGCTCCGATGTGACATGGCGATGCTGATTCTGCCCGATGTATTTTCACGCACATGGGATATCGACATCGAGCCTTTCTGGCCGGAAATGATAGCAGATGTGAAAATTAGAAATCCGGGTTTTGCTTTTATGGCCGAGGTCTACTGGGATAGAGAGTGGGACTTGCAGCAGCAAGGTTTTGATTTTACCTACGACAAGCGTCTTTACGATCGCCTCCGGCAAAACGAAGCCGGTCCGGTACGTGAGCACCTCTGGGCAGACCACGACTATCAACAACGCTCGGCGCGGTTTTTAGAGAATCATGACGAACCTAGAGCAGCCGGCACATTCGCAAGAGACCAGCATAAAGCGGCGTCAGCTATCACATTTTTTTCGCAAGGCTTGCGCTTTCTGCATCAAGGACAATTCGAAGGTTATCGCAAGCGCGTTTCGGTTCACGTGCAGAGAAAACCCAAAGAAGATATCGATGAAGATCTCCAGAGTTTTTACAACCAACTTATCGATTGTCTGAAACTACCCGTCGTCCATAACGGTCAGTGGAAATTGCTCGAGTGCACGCGCGCATGGCAAGACAATTGGACAGCGGACTGTTTCATTGCATTCGCCTGGCAAGGGCGAGAAGATGACT
>CAZBOX010000204.1:0-10950 GCA_964493595.1 uncultured Candidatus Obscuribacterales bacterium
CGTAGTTAAGCTGATCTTCTTTTGAAAGCTTCGAGCGATCTATGCTCTTCAATGCTTTTAGTGGCGCGCTCAACTCTCTCTTGCGGCGCTCAATCGCAGCCAGAGACATATCTGTCCATCTGCCATTTTGCCCTGGAAATCCTACACTGGTCGCCCATTCCGGACACTCGCGCATCTTGTTTGCCCAGTATTCGTCGAACAATCTCCAGAGTCGGACATGCTCTGACTTACTTTCCTTCGCCGAGGCAATGATACCGCTCATGGTGCGCTCGTATGTCGAAGGACCGGCTGCCAGCACCGGTCCGCCAGCGAGCAATCCCAAAAACGCAGTGGCGATTAGCCTTTCACCCAGAGTCTTGACCGGCATGAGTTAACTCCCTGTACGACAATTGCGCTCTATCGACAGGTTCAGGCGGTTTTGGGCGGAACTGAATTACCAACTGCCTCAACTAATCCATCGAGCGTTTGCCAGTTTATCCTATTTGCTACTGAGCCCGTGTCAGCTTCGTTTTTCAGCAGATTTTTCAAATATTGGTCCATTTCGCCTGCCGCGTGACTCAATTCAGTAAATCCATAAGACCCTGCTGTTCCGGCCAGCCTGTGCGCGATTATATGAGCCTCTGTTAGCCACTCGTAGAGCTTTACTTCATCACTCTTGGCTTTGTTGACGAAGTCTTTCATCTCGTCAATTCGGTCAGGAAGCTCATTTAGATACTCGCCGCGTAACGACTTCAGTACCTCGTCAAGCGCAGCGTCGTATTCCGGTTCGTTTTCGATATCGTCTTTATTGGACATGGATTTTCGCAATTTCCACTGGTGCTCCGCTTCAATACTGGGTGAGACCTTTGCCTAGCTGCCGTTGACCAGTTTCTTGATTTCGTTCGGCAGAGTCAGCGGGTCGAAAGGTTTGCTTATTACTCCGCTAGCGCCCAGCCTTGTGTATTGTTCGACCTCTTGAGGTTGCACTTTTGCTGTCATCAAAATGACGGGTATGTGCTGCAGCTGCTCATCTTCACGCAATTTCAGGAGGGTGGTCGGTCCGTCCATTCCGGGCATCATCACATCCAGAAGAATAACGTCCGGTTTTTCTGTCCTCGCCAATTCCAGTCCTTCGTATCCTGATTCTGCTAAAACTACCTGCCACTTTCCAACGTTCGTCAGGCAGACCTGACAGATTCTTCGTATGCTCTGGTCGTCGTCGACCATCAAAACCTTTCTTATGTCCACTATCAATTTATTCCGAGTTTAGTCTAAGAGCCGGGGCAAGTTTCTCAAAGGAGCCTCTTCGTATATTAGCGTAGTGGTCCGAAGTGGTTGCCATGCAGCGGTTCAGGACCTTAATAATGGCGATATCAATTAATCTAGCGCTGCATCTTGCCAGCTCTAGACTTGAGGAATATCAATGCTCACGAGCAGCTGGTCATTCGTAATTTCCGTGCTTGTTGAGCCGCCATGCTGTTCAATAATCAAACGCAGCAAGTCCCCAGCCAGGCGACCGCGAGCGCTATCGGCTTTTAGCGCTTTCTCTGCGCAATTGCCGCCTGGCCCGGCAATGGTGATGATTATTCGCTCTCCTCTTCTTTGCGCGTTCAAATCGATTTTGGAATGCGCGGGCGCATACTCCAAAATATCGCGTAACACTGCGCCAACAGCTTGAACGAGCCGAATAGCGTCGGCGTTTGCAGTTATGTCAACTGCTTGCGAGCTTATTTCTACTGCTCGCTCAGCCGCTAATTCTGAGACATCAAGACGCGCTTTGCTAAAGACTTCATCAAGATTGACCTCCTGCTTTGAGACTATGATTCGACCTGATTGAATCTTTTCGACATCAAGCAAATTGGTAATTAGAACGATCAGAAAGGTGATGTTCTTTCTTGCTTTGAACGCCAGGTCCGTTCCGCGCTCATTGAGCTTTCCAAAGACACCAACCTGTATCAGGTCGACTTTCGCGAGCAATGATGTAAGCGGTGTGCGAAACTCGTGGCTTGTAATGGCGATTATCTCTTGCTTGAAGTGCTCCAGTTGAATGAGGTGACTGCCCGCTTCGTAGAAAGAGCGGTCTACGAAGGCGATCTCATCGGTTCCTGGAAGAGCGTGCAGAAGCGGTTTGCGTTCGATGAGATTCTTTGTGTTCTGGACGATATGCTCAACTCGGAAAGCTAATTTTCTAGTGAAGACCATGCCGAGAACCACGGAGCAAATGAATGTAAGGAGGGAGGATAGAAGTAGTATGGACTCTATGTTCTGACGCATTTCCATTTTTGCAAATGTGTTGCTCTCGATCAGTTTGTCTGCTGCACGTACTGATTTCTCCACTGGCGCGGTAATCTGGCCGAAGATATCCAGCATGTCCAGCAGTCTTGTTTCACCGAAGTACACACCAACTTCGGCGTTCTGTGGCGCATTCATAATGTCATTCTCGCCTTTGATAATACGGTTTGCCAGATCATCGAGCAGTGCTGCGTTTTCTTCTCTTGCTTTATCGCCCCTGCTCATCCTGGTTGATTCGTAGATCAAGTCTGAAAGGAGTCTTTGATACGTCTGAGCGTGACGTTTGTATATTTCTTCCTTTTCAATGTTGTAGAGCATTGAAAAGCGAGACGAGAGACCGATTGCGTCGATTACTGCCGAGTGATTCTGTGCGATGCTGCCGATGCGGTAAAAGGTGCTTACGTTCGCGCCGATTTGGTTGATCACGAGCCAGAGCATTCCAATCGTTGCAAGTTGCATCAACATGGGAAGCAGAACAAGGAACAACCCGTTCATCCAGAGTGTAGGACGAACGGGAATTCGATCTTCTGCGTTTTTTTCTTCAAGTTTTGAGTTCGTATCTTCTCGAGAGTTTGCATCAGTATTCTGGCTCTTGTCCTCGTCTGACTTTGTTTCCTTATATAGAGGTAGCGTGAGCCAAAAAGTTGAGCCTTCGCCCAGTTTTGATTGAAATCCCATTTTTCCTTGCTGAGCTTCAATGAGTTTTTTGCTGATGGCAAGCCCCAGACCCGAGCCCCCTTTTTCCGTGGAATCCTCCCTTGAAGCCTGTTCAAATTTTCCAAAAACAGAATTTTGAAAGTCCTCTGGAATGCCTGTTCCATGATCCGTGACAAGGAGTTTTCCAAAATTACCTTCTGTCTTTGTCTCAATCTCGATAGTTTTATTCCTTTTCGAAAACTTGATCGCATTTGTGAGCAGATTGAGCGTGATTTGTTGAAGGCGAGCCGCATCACCACTGACTGCTGTATCTCTTAAGCGGCTTTCAATGCTGACGGACATGGCGGCTGCAAAATCTCTTACCGTGTCGACCGCATTGGCTGCAATGAGTGCTAAATTAACTTCGCCTATTTCGAGGTCCCATCCGGCCTTGCTGATTTTGTCGAGCGAGAGCAGATCGCGAGTCAGGATTCGCAAGCGTTCGACTTCTTGCAAAGAACGTTCGAGTCTTTGATTACCGTCTCCTGTGATGGAATGAAACCCGTCTTCTTTCAGCGTTTGCAGCGTGCTCGCCAGTTCGTCTAACGGTTCCTTCAATTCATTCGCTACGATGCGCGCTGTTTGTGCCTGAAATTCCTCGGCTTGCTTGATCAATCTGTCTGTTTCTTGTATCGACTTGTTCAGACTGGCAATTTCATCGTCTCCGCCAACTGGAGCTAAAAGCTCTTCATGGCTTTCCATGCTTCTTATGTTTGCAGCAACCGTTTGCAGTTTGCGAATAACCGACCAGGTAAAAAGCAGTCCAGTAATAACGCTGACAATTATCGAAGCGAGAATCGACAGTTGCAGAATGTTTTTCAGTTCTCCTGCCTTCTCGTGAAACTGCGCATTCAACCTGGCTCTTGTCCTTTCCAATTCGGCGAAATACAGCTCGAGAAGGTTTTTGTTGCCAATCTGTCTTATTTCACCCTTGGCCGCTTCTACGAATTCCGGACCACCAAAGACCTCAGTCATGGTGAATGCTCTGTCGTGAAAATGCATGAATTGGCTGAATTGCCAGGCTACAAATCTATGCAGGCGAATGCAGCCGGCAAAAATGTCGGACTTAACTGGATCGTGTTTCCATTCGTTTTGAAATTTTGTCAAAATTTCGAGATTGCGCTTTATCGATTCATGCAGCTTATCCGCGTACTCTTGTTTTTGCGTTGCTCTATACAATATGTAATAGCAGCCGTTCATCGTGTTCACTACACGCAGTTCGTTGCGCCAGAGCATCAACTTTGCCGTCTGGCGCTGTGCTTGTTGAATTGTGTCCAGCTCTCTTAGTGCGTTGAAAAATATGCAGACGAAAACAACCTGGAACAGCAAAGGAATACTGACCACCAGGACCACTTTGTGCGACAGTTTTGCCTTCATTGAAATCGGCTATAACTTGGCGAGGAAAAAATGGATGCCTCGTCCCATTATAGGCGTCGAAGATTGGCTTCTCGTTAAGCCGACAGTTTCTCGTGCAGGAATTTGAGAAGCTTGGCGAAGCCGACTTGCCAGTCCTTCATTTGCCCGCCGCCACCGTGTCCGGCTCCTTCTATAGCGATCAAATCGGCATTGACATTTTTTTCGCGGCAGACTGACATGAAATCGGTAGCCTGATCGAAGGGAACGATCTCATCTTTGGTTCCGTGCAGCAAAAACATTGGCGGATCTTGCTCATCTGCAAAGGAGATCGGGCTGGCCATCGCGCGATCTTTGGCAATTATTGCTGGATTGGCACGATCTTGTTCGTTGAACAAACTATCGACAATGCCCTGAATGAAGGGCGAGAACTTTTTAGTCAGGTTGGTCGGGCCGGCCACACTGGCTGAGGCGCAGATGTGTCCATGAATGGGAGTAAGAGGCAAAGACTTCCTGTCAATGTCGTTTTGAACTTCCGAAAGCAGCAGCGCTATATGTCCGCCGGCTGAGCCGCCGAACAAAGCGACTTTGTTGGGATTGATTTTGAATTTTTCTGCGCGGTCCAGCAAGTAATTTATGGCTTGGGCAGAGTCATTAATCTGCGCTGGAAATTTTGCTTCCTTGATCAACCGGTATTCGATGCTTGCTGACGCATAGCCCATTTTTGCCAGGTTAACCATTTGTTGCCGCGTTTGTTTGCGATTGCCGGAGGACCAGCCGCCTCCGTGTATGCAGACCACGAGAGGGAACGGACCATCGCCTTTTCGGGGGCGGGCGAAATCGAGCTTGAGTGTTCTGTTTGGATGTTTCGCGATAACTATGTCGTATTTCGTGAATGTCTGGTCCGCTGCGAATGCGGCAAAAGATTGTGGAGAAGCCCACATCAGGCTGGCTGTCGCCAGTATGCCCACCAGAGACAAGGCGCTGAGACGAGCAGACCAGGGCATCCGTCGGATGCTTTGAAAATTGTTGCCCGCTTGCTCTTCAGTTCTGTTCATAGCTATCGGTGTTAAAACGAATTTTCTGCCGCTTTCGACGCTTTCGCTCGAAAGGGGCTGAAGTTTAAATGCATTGGCGTGGAATACACGCTCTCTCGTGTTTTTTCCCATTAATAGGGTTTTGAAAACCTTCTTGGCTTCCTTTGTGCAACCTTGCAAACCAACCAGATTCGGTCGGACCAGCAACATTTGCACCAGCGTTCGTAACCTTTTCGAGCGCCCTCACGAGGCTTTGCGAGTTTATATTTCGCTGCTTTCTTCAACACTCGAAAAAATTTGTTGCTCGATGTGCGGATTAGCTGTTAACAGTTGGTAGTTCAATTTTTCTTCCTTTAGATCCACCTTCAATTTCCAAAAGAACCGGCCAGAATGCTTTTCATGCGATTCGATCTGCAGACTTTGTTCTGCCTGATGAAATGCGACCTCTGGCTTTCACCGGAGCTATAGCTCTCCCGATACCAAGATAGGAGTAGAAATGCCAGTTAGCGAGAAGTGGCATGGACTAGATCTCAGCGAGGATCAGCTGGACATGCTGAACCTTGTTCGGGATTTCTGTGCCAGAGAAGTGCGTCCCCAGGGCGCGAAGTATCATGCGTCGCAGCAGACCCCGACTGCGATACTGAAGAAAGCGGCGCAATGCGACTTTTACTCGTCGGATTTTTTCTTGCAGCTCTTCAGCGACCCGACCGGGCTGACTGCCGCGCTCGCCATCGAAGAGATGTTTTTTTCCGACGCCGGTATCGCGCTGGCACTGTTCGGTACCGGACTGCCTGCCTCCGCCATCGTCGCAAATGGCACAGCCAAGCAAATTGAGAACTGGCTGCCGCGTTGTTTTGGCACTGCCAAAGAGCCAAAAGTGGCGGCTTTCTGCTGCTCGGAAGCGGAAGCTGGATCGGATGTGAGCAATATTCGCACGCGCGCTGCATACGACGAGAAGAGCGACACCTGGACAATTAACGGCATTAAGCACTGGATTACCAATGGCGGCATTGCTGATGTGTATGTCGTAGTCGCCAGTGTGGACCAGTCGCTGAAGTCTCGAGGTCAAGCAAGCTTCATTGTCACAGCTGGGACGCCGGGGCTGTCGGCTGGCCGACATCTCGACAAACATGGTTTTCGAGCTTCTCATACAGGTGAAGTCATCTTGGACAATGTCGTCGTCCCGGGCGATCATCTGCTGGGAGGCAAGGAACGTCTGGATAAGCGCCTCGCGCGTGCCCGCCGCAACGAGTCCTCCGGCGAGCAAGCAGCTATGGCTACCTTCGAAGCGACTCGCTGGATGGTCGCAGCCATGGGCGTCGGTATTGCTCGTGCGGCATTCGAGTATGCACGCGATTATGCGCTCGTGCGTGAACAATTTGGTAAGCCAATCGCCGCGCATCAGCAGGTCGCTGAATTGCTCGCCGACATGGCAACAGAGATCCATCTTGGGCGGCTGGGCGTGATCAATGCAGCTCAGACCTACCTCTCGACTGGCAAACTTGATCGGGCGCAGGGTTCGATGGTGAAGTATTTTGCATCGGAACTTGCTGTGAGAACGACGCGCAATGCCATGCAAATTCTCGGCGGTGCCGGCTATGTCAATGAGCACCCGGTCGCTCAGTGGCATGCGGATGCTTTGTTGCTGCCGATTTTCGAGGGCACCTCGCAGATTCAGAAGAATGTCATCGCCAGCGTCGTCACCGGTCTGCGCATTCGCTAGAGTGATTTTGCTCGCGTCCTGAATTAGTGTCTCGTCCTCTCTATGGTCGAAGGCGGCAGCGATGTTTGCTGTCGTCTTCGCACCGGGATTCTTTTTCGTCTTGTACTACTAGCCGATGTAGCAACAATTCATGTGCACGCCTTTCCACTCCGAAATTCTTTGGCTGGTCTAGTTGGCTCGGTATACACAAAAAAGTAACAGGTCGTTCCGTTTTTTCTCATGGCTGTGATGGCATGTTTGCAAAGCCTAACCAGCGCTTACTAAACCAAACGGGGCAATTCTATATGAGTTATGCCAGAGACAGAGTATCTGAAGTACAAGAGCCAAGCGAACAAAATGCAGCCAGTTCGGCTTTCTCGTCAGAAGTTTATGCAGAACCTGAAAGAGTGGTTGAACGAGAAGGTTCGACCACTTCGGCTAGTGAAAATCTAGGAGGCAACGTAATTGGTGAAGATGGCTTCGAATTGTTTGATTCGCAAGCTCAGGAGAATGCTGCCGAAACTGGTGGCGTCGGTAATGGTGACTCTTCGGGTTCGGAAAATGTCCAAGACTCTGGAAGCGGTGGCGCAGACTGGTTTACAGATCGCAAGGAAATCGGTTCTGAGCCTGAAAAGGAGCAAAAACCTTCCGATGTAACAGTTGGGCAGGTGACGCAGGGCGACATCGGAAATTGTTTCTTCGTTTCCAGCCTTGCTTCTCTGGCTAGTACACCAGAAGGACAGCAGTCGATTCGCGATATGGTCAAGCTGAATGAAGATGGTTCATCCACCGTCACTTTTCCCGGCGATCCCGAGCATCCAGTCGTCGTCACTCAGAAAGACGTGGATGAAAATCTTGAAAATGGCAATTTGGATAAAAGTTCGGACACTTTGATGCGTGTGCAGACTGCGTTCTTGAAATACGATCGTGCAGACCAGTATGGCAATGGTATCAATGAACTACAAAAGAGCGGTATGCCGTTTTTTTCACAGATCCTGAATCCCGGTTCGGCTTTGCATCTTTTGACTGGCAGGGACACAGCAAGCCAGATTCCCGGTGTAATAAATTCAAATCTCAATTTGGGCGGGGCGAACCCGGAAAACGTAGCAAGATTTGTTCAGCAGGCATTGGATAGTGGACAACCTGTGGTAGCCGGTACCGCCCCCTGGGCGGACGATCCCATTGTTCCAACCCATGCATACAGCGTCTTGTCTTTTGATCCCGCCGCTAACCTCGTCACAGTGAGAAATCCGTGGGGACACAATAATGGACATGGAATAGACCATATAGGGGACTGCAAAAATGGAATCACCAACGTTGGTGACGGAAAGTTGACCATGTCCTATGACACGTTTATCCAAAATTTTAGTCAAGTAGATGCTGCTGGAGCAAATCCTACCGAGACGAGACTAAACAATCTTGCTAATGATGCGGGCAACATTCTCGAAAGCAATGCAAATTTAGCTGGTGATATTTTAAATGGACGCTATCGTGAAATTTTGCCTGATGTCTCGAACCTTTTGAAAAACTATGCGAATTATGCGGTGGATGTTCCGGCGACTGCTGTCAACGAGCTTGAAAGTTTGGTCGGCGCGAGGTTGCGCGGCACTTACAATGTGTTTAGCAGTCTAGCTCATGCAGAAATGCCGAGTCTTTCCGACATAAATAATTTTGCCCTGGTTCCGGAGCCGGCTTTGGATGCTGCTGATGCTTTGATCTCAAAAGTAGGCGACGTTTTGGGCAGCATTTTTTAGTCGTCGTTGGAGATCAGTACCCTGCTAGCCACCCGCGGACTTGTTCGCTTCGGCAACATCGAGTTTGTATCCAACACCATGAACGTTAACCAGGAGTTTTGGATATCCCGCACTTTCCAACTTCTCTCTTAAGCGTTTGACGTATACGCGAACTGTGTCGGTTGAAATTTCAGAAGAAGTTTTCCACACGCGTCCAATCAGAGCTTCAGCACTAAATACTTGATCTGGATGTCGTCCTAAAAATTCGAGAACAGCAAACTCTGTGGCTGTAAGTTTCATCTCTTTGCCGTCAATCAAAACCTTGTGGGCATCAGGGTCTATAGTGAGTGGACCGACGCTTGCAACCCGAGAAGCCAGCACCTTTCCGCGCCGCATTAGAGCATTCAACCTTGCAGTCAGTTCGCGCAAGTCGAACGGTTTGGTCAGGTAGTCGTCAGCGCCTGAATCTAGCCCTTTTTCTTTGTCTGAGATCTCATCCTTTCCCGTCAATATCAAAATAGGCGTCGTGCCGCCTCGCGAGCGGTACCACTGGCAGAGCTCTATGCCTGAAACTTCCGGCATCGTCCAATCAATGACGAGTACGTCGTATTGAACCTGAGTCATATATTCGCGTGCTTCTGCACCATCGGATGCGAGATCTACGTTCCACTTGTGGTGTTCCAGCCAGGCGCTGACTGATTGAAGCAGTTCCGGATCATCATCTGCCAACAGAACCTTAGGCATGGAAAATATGGGCTCCTGATCCTACGTAAGACGGCTAAGTGATCATGTAAATCATGACTTAGTGAAGACTAAGTTAGCATACCAGGTTGTCATACGGGTAATTGTTCAGGTGTTTGTCCTTATACGCCGGTTTTGTCACCCCTTGATTTCAGCGTTTTGGTAATCAGGAGGCGTCTGAACGTTTGAAGTGAAACAATGCGCTGGATTGTCACTATAAACAAGAATTTCACAAATTTGTCCGGATTTACTTCGGTTGCCACCAATACATTGAGTGCAGCCCGGAGCTGGGCTCCGTTCCTCAATACCGGCAATCGAGCTTGCCTGTGTTTGTAGTAAACAGTTTTAGTAATCGCCGATTTACACAGGAGAATTCTTATGTGGAGAGAACTCGATGATAACGTTCAGGAAAAGCAAGGCAAGCACCACAGCAAAGATCGTGATGTAGATATCGATATAAATATCAACATCAACGGTAATGGCAGAGGCAGAGACGTTGACTGTTTTCCAAATATTGGACGTGGAGCACATAACGACGCATCGCTCAACCTCTGCGATGTTGCAAGCAAACTCGGCGATGTTGTTTCTTCAGGCCGTTCTGCGATTGGCGCAGCAGCTGCTGCCGAGGGATTCAATGAAATCAGCAAGAAGAAGGACGAGCCCGCCTTTATCGACTGCGAATGGGACCGCCTGGTCGATCATAAGCGGCAAGAGATGCAGCACAGTTATTCAAGAATAGGAGCAGCATTGAAAGGCTCTCAAGGATAATCTGCGAATTCTTTTCGTCACTCGCAGTTCAGTGCACTTCAAAATCAGGATCTAATCGATCGCCTCCGTAGAGGAACTTCCGCTAAGAGCAGAAGCACTCGGCGGAGGCAATCAACTTATGATGCGACTGCTCACCATAGTCATTAACAGTGTGCTCCTCTTTGCCGCTGTACACAAAATTGACACAGATTATTCCGGATTAATACCTGCGTCCTTTTTTATGATTTCCGCATCGCCCTCTCCCCCCGCACTCAGATTGCACAGGAAAAAGATAAGGCTTTGATTTCGGAACGTTCGCTCACAGAGGTATTTGCATGAATTATCCTAGCGACTCGACATACTCCACTCCACCAGTCGGAGATACTGGGAATAATGCCTCTGCCGTGTTTCTCGACCAGGTATATCCCGGCCCTGCAAGTGGTGTCGCTGGTGGTGACACGTCAATGTATACCAATCAGACTTTTGCACCGCCGTCGACTGCGGATTCGCTTCCACCGTTGACGCTCGAGCCTGAAACTCCGAGTTATAGGGGTGCGGGTGCGGAGCCTGCGCCCCAAGCGCCATTTGACGCGTCAAGCGGCCAGAGTACTCTGCCTATGGAGGCTGGTGCTCAACCAGCTGCTAATCCCTGGGATACATATGTCATGGA
>CAZBOX010000205.1:0-10949 GCA_964493595.1 uncultured Candidatus Obscuribacterales bacterium
CTGTGCGCGTCACCAACGGTGCGCTGCTCGTCTTCACCGAGACCCTGATCGCCGCCAATCCAAAGTCTGGAAAACGGCATGAACTCGGCGAATACATGATCGTCATCCGCACCGACGGACTGGATGACGGTGTCCGCTGGTTCAATAGCACACGCCGTGTGCGCTCAGTGCAACCGGGAATGAACGCGCCTCGCGTCTACCCGGACGGCACAGCTTGCATCGACGAAATCAAGGAAACGCTCCTTGAATTGATCGCCCAGTTCGAGTTCGCCACCGTCGCCGAGCTGGCAATCCAGTTTGTCGAAACAATCGGTGAAGACGACCTCAGCAAGTTCATCGACAAATGGCCGCTCGCAAGAGTCTGAGCCGCAGGAGAAAACAATGAGTTCCAACGACGACAACAAGTCGGGTAAGGCGGTGATCCGCACCACCGAAACCGACGCCGCCGGCTCCAAAGGACAGGCGGGACAGAATCAAGAGAACATCGAATCCGGGCCCGGCTTCTTCGAGAGGCTGTTCGGAGTTCCTTTGAGTGGCGGTTCGCCCAAGAAGGACAATCGCACCGCCACGCCCAGCAATGGTGACAGCAAGCCGGTCTTCAAGGGCGACAAGCCGACGACCAGCGTGCCCAGCGTTCCCAGCACCCCAGTCGCGCCGCCGCCTCTGCCTGCATCAGGTGACCAGGTGAATGTGGTCAGCGAGGGCGCGACCGTCGGCGAAGGCACCGCCAAATCCGACGACGACAAGAAGGACGGCGAAAAGAAGGACGGCGAAAAGAAGGACGGCGAAAAGCCGGCCGAGAGGAAGAGCTACGTCTTCCGCGAGCCGGAAGGTCCCTTCAAGCCGCACTTCTCCAACACCCGCGCCGAGCTCATCTTCGACCCGCCGACGCCGACCGTGTACATGACGCCGGATGCGTACAAGCGCATGTGCCTGTACGTCGAGCTGGCGCCCAAGGAAGTCGGCTGGCTCGGCACCGTCAGCAAGCGCCCCAACGGCGACTTCCTCATCGAAGAGGTCTTCCTGGTCGAACAGGAAGTCACCTCAGTCGAGACCGAACTGTCGGTGGAAGGCACCGAAAAGCTCGTCCTCGAGCTGCTGGAAGACGGCGACCCGGGTCTCGAGAAGTCCAACAAGCTGCACTTCTGGGGTCACTCGCACGTGCGCATGGGCACCAGCCCGTCCGGCACCGACGAGAGCACCATGCAGCGCTTCGCTCGCGAAGGACACGAATACTACCTGCGCGGCATCTTCAACAAGCTGGGGCGCGGCTGTTTCGACGTCTACTACTACCAGCTCGGCTACCGGCTGCTCGATGTGCCTTGGGCTGTGATGGATCCTGCCACCGGCAAGGTCATCCTGGACCGCACGTCGGCTAACCGCCGGTGGTGGCAGGGTGGTCGCAGCGACGATCGTCCGACCTACGGCTACAGCCAGGGCGGCTACGGCAGCACCTGGAGGGAGCGGCAGGAAGAGCAGGCTCGCCAGCAGGACGAGCGGTCCGGTCTGGCTGAATTCCTGAAGAAGGACGACACCCAGAAGCCCGCCGCTGCACAGCCGACCCCGGCACCGGCAGCTCCGGCCAAGAAGGACGATCCGCTCGAGATCAGTGCCGAACTGCGCGCCGAGGTGACCGCCGAGTACAAGTCGAAGGTGAAAGAGCGTTATTTCGCGCCTTTCCGCTGGTTCGGCGGCAAGAAGGATGACAACGACGGCGGTGACGCCGGCAAGAACGACAAGGGTGAAAACGCCTCCGGCGGCAACGCTTCCGCACCAGGCGACACCGGCACGGCCAACGCCACTTCCGGCCCCGACGATGTCGGCGGACAGGTGGTCGACGGCGAACTGATTCCCACCGGCAAGGACGTCAGTCCAGGCGGGAATGCTTTTAGAGGTCAGCCCGGCGCCAAGAAGGGCAGCGCCGGTCCTCAAAACGAGGAGAAGAGAGGATTCTTCGCTTGGTTGGGCAGCTTCTTCGAGAGCAGCCCCACCCCACCCCAGCCCTACGAGGCGACTACCGAGCGTCCGCGCAAGAAGTGCACGCCGCAGAACTGCAACGACCCGTCGCATCCCTGGAGCACCAAGTACAAGGGACCCGCGACCGGCGGCAATGACAGTCGCGGCAAAATCGTTCCCGACGATCGCCAGTAACAGGCCATTTGCCTGAAAAACTTCATCAGGTCTCATTGCGGGCGGATCTCACTTGACTGACGAGGTCCGCCTAATGGGGCTTTACCGGAGAAAACCACATGAACAATGTCGATATCACTCGACACGTCGAGATCTTTTCGCGCGATGCGTTCGGCAACAAGCGCATCGACGTCATCGGCGCCGGAGCGACCGGTTCGCGCATCGTTCTGAGCCTGGCCAAGCTGGGTTTGGAAAACATCCACGTCTGGGACTTCGACGTCGTCGAAGCGCACAATATCGCCAATCAGGCCTACGATCAGGCGCACATCGGCAAGCTCAAGGTCGATGCCCTGGCCGAGGTCGTGAAGGCGGCCACCGGTCTGAAGATCCACACTCACAACGAGCGCGTCGACGGATCGCAGCAGCTCGGTGACGTCGTGTTCCTTCTCACCGACACAATGGCTTCCCGCAAGGAAATCTGGAACAAGGGCATCCGCTACAAGATGCGCACCAAGCTCATGATCGAGACCCGCATGGGCGCGACCGAGGGCCGCATCTACACCCTGAATCCCACCAAGCCCGCTCAGGTGAAGGGCTGGGAAGGGACTCTCTACGACGACGCCAAGGCGGAAGTCTCTGCCTGCGGCACGTCGATCACCGTCGGTCCCACCGCCGAAACCGTCTCCGGTCTGGCCGTCTGGCAGTTCATCCGCTGGCAGGCGATCGAGGGCGGCAAGGAAGACACCCTGGACAACGAGATCATCTTCGGTCTCCGTCCGCTGTACACGATGACGCGGAATTTCGACTGATCGTCGAATACCGCGACTAGATGGCTACACGTGGACCGGTCCGGTGAATCCAGGACCGGTCTTCGTGACTCGGACAAAGTTGCCTCGGTGTCTAGCCTTGGTGACTTGTGTTGACCTACTTTTGTCTCACAACTCATCCCGCAATACGCTCACCTTAGTCGAATAGAAAGGTGATGTTTGAACGGAGCACGGACACCATGCCGCAAAACTCGCAATCACTCGAAAAGGTGCTGACGCTCGCCGGCCTGAAGGCTGCGGCGATCGGCACCAAAGACGTGAACGTGGCGTGTCTTGTGGTAGCTGTGGCGGCCGAAAGTTCATCTCTGGGACACAAGCTCCTCATGGAAGCCGGTCTGACGGCCGACATCCTGGAGCGCACTGCGCGCAACCTTTTCGGTTCGCCGCAGCCCGGAGGTGGAACGACGACAGTCGCAGCACCAGAAGTTGGGCGCGACGCCCAGGAGATGCTTGTCAAAGCCGGCGAAGTCGCCGAAAAGAACAAGCACATCTGCACGACACCTACGCACTTGCTGCATCAGCTGGTAAAACACCCTGATGGTCAGCGAGTCATCAAATCGGCGTTTCTGACGATCGAACGCCGCAATCAACCACCGATCGTCCTGCCGGGCGGCGCGCAAGCCGACGGCAATCTCACCCCCGAGCAGCGCCTGAAAAATCTGGCCTCTTTCCTCGATGCAGCAGTGAAGACGAATGTCAACGGGCTGCCCGAAGGCGAAGGCGCCATGACGTCCATGCTGGACCAGATGACGGTCGACTTGACCAAGCTTGCTCGCGAGAACAAGATCCAGCCGATCATCGGCCGCAAGAAGGAAATCCGCCGCGCCATCGAGATTCTTGGTCGTCAGACCAAGAACAATCCGGTGTTCATCGGCGAACCCGGCGTCGGCAAGACGGCAATCGCCGAAGGTCTGGCTGTCGAAATCGCTTTCGATCGCGTGCCCAAGAGCCTCAAGGGAAAGCGCATTCTGCGCCTCGACCTGGTGGCGCTTGTCGCCGGCACCAAGTATCGCGGCGAATTCGAGGAGCGCATGAAGCAGCTCCTGGCAGAACTGCAGGCGACCAAGGACTGCATCGTCTTCATCGACGAGCTGCATACTCTCATCGGCGCCGGCGCCGCTCAGGGTGCCATGGACGCGAGCAACACGCTCAAGCCTGCACTGGCGCGGGGTGAAATCACCGCCATTGGTGCCACCACCCTGGACGAATACCGCCACATCGAGAAGGACGGCGCTCTCGAGCGTCGCTTCCAGCCGGTGATGGTGGACCCCTCGTCCGTCGAAGACACGATCGAAATTCTGCGCGGACGCAGGAAGTCACTCGAAGATCACCACGCCATCACCATCTCGGATGAAGCAGTGGTGACGGCGGCGCATATGGCCGACCGCTACATCACCGACCGCTTCCTGCCGGACAAGGCGATCGACGTTATCGACGAAGCCGGCAGCGCGCTGGCAATCGACTTTCCGGGCACCGAGCTTACGAAGGAGCACGTCGAGGCGAAGATCAGCCAGATGACCGGCATCAAGCTGGACAAGCTCACACTCGATGAAGCGGCTCGCCTGTCGCGGATGGAAGAAGAGCTGCACAAGCGTGTCATCGGTCAGAACATGGCTATCTCTGCCGTGTCGCGTGCTGTGCGCCGCTCGCGTGCGGGATTGAAAGATCCCAATACGCCCATCGGCAGCTTCCTCTTCCTCGGACCTACTGGCGTCGGCAAGACAGAACTCTCCAAGGCTCTCCAGTCGTTCCTCTTCGATGACGAGCGCAATATTGTTCGCCTCGACATGAGCGAATACATGGAGAAGCACAGCGTTTCGCGCATGATCGGCGCACCTCCTGGCTACGTCGGTTACGAGGAGGGCGGCACGCTTACGGAGGCGGTGCGGCGCAAGCCCTACAGCGTCCTGCTGCTCGACGAGATCGAAAAGGCGCACCCGGATGTGTTCAACGTGCTGCTGCAGGTTCTCGACGACGGTCGCTTGACCGACGGACAGGGCCGCACGGTCAGCTTCAAGAACACCATCATCATCATGACGTCGAACATCGGCGCGCAGCAGATCATGACCCTGCTCGAAAAGCTGGGCTCGGACTGCACGCACGAAGACCTCCTCAACGAGGTTATGCCGCTGGTCAAGCTCATGTTCCGTCCGGAATTCCTGAATCGCCTGGACGAGGTGGTCTGCTTCGGTCAGCTCACCAAAGACGAGCTCAAGGAAGTGCTGAAGCTGCAGCTGAAGGCGCTGGAGAAGAAGCTCAGCGGTCAGAACATCACGCTCGACGCCGACGAAGCCGCACGCGGCGTTCTGCTGGAGGCGGGTTACGATCCGCAATTCGGCGCTCGTCCGATGAAGCGCGCTGTCCGTCGCCTGATCGAAGATCCGATGTCGGAAAAGATCATCGACGGGTCCGTCAAGCGCGGCGCCAAGGTCAATGTCGGCGCCGACGGCAAGACGCTTGTGCTCTCAGCGGAAAACCCGCCCGAGGACAAGGTCTCTCTCAAGAAGACCGTATCGCTGGAAAAGGATTCTTCTGAAGAACCCGCCGCCGACGGTTCGCTTTCCCTGCGGAAGGACGGACCCGCTACGGACACCGCTTCAGCTGGTGCACCGGTGAAGAAGTAAACGATGCGATTCCTGCACGCCTGTTCCGCAGTCCGGAAATAGCCGTCCGCAGGCAGCGCAAAGTTCTGGAACCGCGCATGGTAAGTACCTCACGGGCTTACTTTGCGCGGTTTCTTTTTTTCGGTGATTTTATTATCTTCTATAGTGATACCGGTTTAGGACAAAACTGAAGCCCGCTGCCACCTTCGCAATCAGCGCCGCGGCTGCCGCATTCGATAGCCTACGCGAGAAATGTTTTCGATAATGGAAGTCGAAAGGTCGTCTTCTAAATCAACCACTTTTCTAATCCGCCTGATTGCCACGCGCAAGCCCTCTACACTTGCTTCCGAATCATAGGTCCAGACGCGCGAGAGTAGAGTCTCTGGGCTGAAGACCTCGCTCGGGTGCCTCATCAAAAATTCAAGCAAAGCAAAGTCGCGCGGCAACAACCGCAATTCTTCTCCATCTCGCTTCAAACTGTACCTGACAGGATCCATTGTCAGATTTTCATAAGTCAAAACATCGGGCTTGAGGTCTGGAGATCTTCGCAGTAAAGAACGAACTCGAGCGAAAAGCTCCCGCATCTCAAAAGGCTTCGTTAGATAGTCATCTGCTCCTGAATCCAGCCCCTGCTCCTTCTCCACCAATTTTCCTTTGCCTGTCAGTATGAGAACAGGAGTGACGCCACCTGCGGCGCGAAAGGTTTTAAGCACATCCAATCCCGATAAACCAGGCAGATCCCAGTCCAGTATGATCGCTTCGAACTGGCTATCTTTGAGAGCGGACTGTGCATCCTGCCCGTCATAGAGAACCTCGACTGTGTGACGCTCGCCGGTCAGGTTATCGCATATGGTAGTAGCCAGATCTTCGTCGTCTTCGACCAACAAAATTTTTGCCACGATACCTGCTCGATCACCAGGACTCTATTTTTCTCGCAGTTAACTATAGCCGTTTTATAGGTCAAAGTGCAGTTCAGCAGGACTGGGAATAAAACGCTTATGTCCATCAGATTGTCTTTGAGACACAAAGTACTGCTCTTTGTTGCCGTTCCGCTTCTCATCCAGATCGGACTACTGGTGGCGCTCGCCAATTTGCAAACCAGTGCTGAAATGGCCTTGAAAGCAAGCACTCGCAGTCGAATGATTTCCGACACAATCAACCAGATCGCCTCGGATATTCTGAAAATCGTCACCAGATACCGAACCTACGAAGCCCTGGAAAATCTCCCGTTGGATGACACGACAGGCGTTGCGCTGTTTAGCAGATTGCACAGTGATTACCAGTCGCTCAAGGAGCTGGCCGCAGATCAACCCGACATTCTCAATGCGGTAATTCGCTCAGAAAATACAACCAATGAATACATCAGTATGTTCGCTCTTATTAAAAACGCCTTACAGGATGCTCAGGCCATCAGACAAATCGACAGAATTAGAATAGCGCGCAAATTCAGAAACAGAAACAACGACGCGCTCGTCAAACAATTGCTTCTGATAGGCGAAGAGCAGAAAAGAATCGCCGATCGCGCCCCTGAAGAGCAAGCCGTATTCAGAGAAAAAGCTCAGGCGGTAATGATTGTACTTGGGTTCTTCGATCTCGTCCTGGGCATAGCTCTATGCCTCTTTCTTACGCGCAACATAACTGACCGCCTGGAGAGGATCATGGACAATACTTTCCGGCTAGCCGGCGGTTTGGCGCTCAATCCACAGCTGAAAGGAAGTGACGAGCTTGCGCGCCTGGATCAGGTTTTTCACAAAATGGCCGAAGAGTTGCAAGTTGCTATGCGGAAAGAGAGAGCAGTAGTGCAAAACGCCAACGACTTCATTTGCACTTTGGATTCGCAATTCAAAATCCTCGCCGCCAATCCTGCTGTTACTAACTTGCTGGGCTTTGAGCCTGATAATTTGATTGGCAAAAACGTCCTTGATCTGATTTGCGAGGCAGACAGAGAAAGAGCGGGAATTTGTTTAAACGCTCTCAGAAAAATCCCAGCGGTCGCACCAGAAGAATTTGTCTTGCAAACAAGTTCCGGCTCCCTAATTACGACATTATGGTCATCTCACTGGTCGCATGAAGAGAGCTCTTTCTTTTGCGTTGTGCACGACATTACCGAGAGAAAGAAAGTCGAAAACCTCAAGCAGGAAGTAACTGCTATGGTGACGCACGATCTAAGGTCGCCGCTTTCGACTCTGAACAATGTCCTCAATTTTTTCGAGGCGACTATAGACGAGCCCAAGAACGAAAAAGTGCACAAATATATAGGTATGGGCAGGCGCAACACTGAGAGAATGCTCACTTTAGTAAACGATCTGCTGGACACCGAAAAAATTCGATCGGGCAGCATGGAAATAGATATGGTTCCTTTCGGCTTGCAGAATTGCTTTGATAAGTGTCACGAACTGACAGCCGCTTTTGCCGAGGAAGTAAAAGTTGAGCTAAGCTTCGAGTCCACAGACATTCGAGTCTTGGGTGATGAAAGCATGATAGACAGGGTGCTTTCCAACCTTGTGTCGAACGCCATCAAATACTCGCCCACGGGAAAAAATGTACGCATTTTCGCCTGTCGAGATAAACACACAGCAACGATAACAGTACAAGATGACGGTCCCGGAATTCCGCAAGAGGATCTTGACTCTGTGTTCGAACGTTTTCGGCAAGTGCGCCGCCCCGGCGCCAAAACAAAAGGCGGTTCCGGACTGGGTCTGACCATATGCAAAGCTATTGTCGAATTGCATGGCGGCAAAATCTGGGTTGAATCAGACGGGCATACGAACGGTAATGGGAAAGAAAAAAGTCCGGGCAGCTCTTTCGTATTTACTCTTGCGCTTGCTCCAGATTTAGCTTAGTAACGCAGCCGTAACCGGCCAATCATTAGTCGGTAATTTTTTACCTCTAATTTGAAAACCACAGGTCGATAGCGCATCGAGAAGCCGATGGTAACTATCTTCTGGTTTAGATACTCTTACTAGAGGTAAAGAAAATGCGAGAAGTAAATGCCATTTCACAAGAATCATTTTCGAAAAACGTGGAAAATTCCAATACGGTCGAACAGTCCCGCAACATAGCGGCAGCAGCCTGGGCGGAAATTGGCAACCAGACCAGAAAGCCCGTCAACAATGCAGGTGACGCAGACAGCATCTATATTTCCGCCATCTTCAAAGACGAAGACTCCGTTACTCGATGCGTCGGGCTTTCCAGTCCCAGCGAAAATTACCTCAAGTGCAAAACCACTGATTTCGCACCTCCGCCCAACAAACACCAGATTTCAGGTCATGCCGACTTCGGCAACAACGAGAATGAAGTCTCTTCAGTGGAAACGCCGCGAAAACCCGAGCCGAAACCGCTTCCAGATAAACCGATTGAAGGAAAACCTGGCCAATACCAGGACAAAGAGGTCACGACTCGATATACCAGCGCGATCTGAGCCAAAACAAAGAACTCATTACTCAGCATTGCATATGAGGTTTTGCCATGATGGAAATTTCCAGTTCCTATGCGGCTCCGGAGCGAGGCGCAGAGAGTACCAGACAGCCTGAAATGGTCGGTGAAATTGCCGCCGATGCATGGGCATCAATGGGCTCCGATATCAATAAGAACCGCGCCGGTACAACCGCCACTGGTGACACATCTCTGACCGCTAACGGAGAATTAGTATTCTCGAGCCCCTACGAAAGCCAAGTTAACGGCTTAGAAAAAATCGAAAACAAGCCGGGTAAGCATCCAGAAGATGAATGTAGCGAGTATCAGCTCGGTTACCAAGAGATGGAAAAATTGAAAGCTTATGTTCTCAGACAAGTCGACAAACTGTTTGACAGAGAGCATGAACTGAGTCTCGAACAACGCAAAGAGTTGTTCAACAAGCTTCTCGCCACGCGCCTTGAAGAACTTGAATGCAATGGGACTTAAGTGATTTAGCCGCAAGGAACAATGCAGGTTGGCTGTAAGCCTCCCTGCATTGTTTGATTGCACAAATTAGAGCCGAATGAGCCAGTCGACCTCTTGGGCCATGAATATGATACTATACTTTTTAGTACTTCAATCACACAAAAAAGAAGCAGCGAAAGCGCCCGTACTTTTGGCGACTTCCGCTGCTTCGCAAAACGCGGCTTAAATCAACCTGGTCTTAGCGCGCCGGCATCATGTTGATGTTGCGCTCCACCCACTTGAGCCCTTCGGCGGCCGTTTCCGGTCGCTGCATGAGAGCCCGAATCAGGTACTTGAGCACCTTGTAGGCTGTGCCTTCCGCTTCGCCCCGGTAATACACGGTCGGAAAGAGCTTGCAGAGCGCGTGGCAGGCAGCTTCCTTGGCGACAGCCAGCGCCAAAATGGACGGCGCGCCGTTGTACCAGGTGCCCGACTCCTGATACGCATCCGGGTGCGCCTGCAGCAAACCGGCCAGTTCGTTGATGGCGAAACGCCACTTGGTCTCGTCGGTGCTGCCCGCCTCCAGCAGTTCGATCACGCGAGAAACGGCAATGGTCCTTTCGTCGCTGTCGCAAAATTGCAGAGACGAGCGGACCATGTCCGTCATGTAGAAGCCCGTCGTCAGACGAACGGCGCCCCAGTTGCGTGCCTGTGCTTCTTTTTCAGCCTGTGTCATGTTTCTTGCTCCTCGAGGAAAACACCCTTACTTGGTGCGATTCTCCGGACCGGCGTCCATGCGGTGGGTGCCGTCCTTGTACAGAACCGCCTGGTTCTCCGAGTCGCGCGCGCTGTAGTCCTCGTGCGCCACGATCTCGACCGCCGCTTCGTCCTTGTTGATGCA
The DNA here is from genome assembly GCA_964493595.1 of uncultured Candidatus Obscuribacterales bacterium. Lineage (GTDB taxonomy): Bacteria > Cyanobacteriota > Vampirovibrionia > Obscuribacterales > Obscuribacteraceae > QKMZ01. The sequence continues at coordinate 10,323 of CAZBOX010000205.1, forward strand.
GGTGCCGAAATAAAGCGTGTAGCGACGCGAGTCGACGCTCATGTTGGCGACCTCGATGGTGACGGTCGAGCCATTGCCGTTGTCGATGGAGACGCGAGCCTTGGCGTCCGCGAAGGAGCCGGTGCCGTTCTCACGCGCAGAGTAGAACGAGAAGCCGACCGCGGCGATGTCGTCCGTCATGTTGACGGAGACCTTCTCGATCGTGCCCTGACCGCCCACCTTCAGGTCGCCGTGGTGGCGCACCGAGCCGTTGCGGCTGACCAGGTTGTCGAAATTGACGACTTCGGTCTTGCCGTCCTTGTAGGCGATGTGGCAGAAGAGGTCGTAGTCGAGCTTCTTCCAGCCCTTGTTGCCCCATTCGCCGGTGGCGACGATGGTGGCGGTCTTCTCGATCTTGATGGCACTGCCCTTCTTCAGGTTGACCTTCCCGGTCGGCGCAGGCTTGGTGAGGTTCACCTTCGGTGCGGCAGGAGGCGGGGGTGGCGGAGGCGGCGGCGCGGTCTTCACAGGAGCGGGCGCAGGCGTGCTGTCACCGACATCGACACCATAGGCGGTGGCGATACCGGCCAGTCCATTGAGGAAGCCCTGGTTGAAGTTCCGCACCTTCCAGGCGCCATTGCGCTTGTA
>CAZBOX010000206.1:0-10903 GCA_964493595.1 uncultured Candidatus Obscuribacterales bacterium
GATTCACGCTTATTCAATGATTACGATCAAGCTGTTGCCTCTCGTCTGGAGAAGAATGGCACCTTGCCGATGCTGTCGCTGGGCTACGCGAAGAATAATTTCGATCATCTGGACATGGACGGCTCTGGTGAGATAACCAGAGACGAATTAATGCTGGCTCGCGATCATGCGGGCTCGAGAACAGAAGAGCGTATGCTTTCTATTTTGTCGACCAACTTTCATGACGTGCGGTCGGCGCATGAGTCAAACAAATATATTCCTTGGGCTGGCGACAAAAAAGGAATTACGCTTGATGATTTGAATGCCAAACTCAAAGAAGGCGAGAAACGCATGGACGACAGTGCGGCTAACTTCGAAAAGATCGAACGTGGATTTTACGTTGAAAGTATTGCCAGCGATCTGATTGCCGATCGCGGCGCCGGTTTTGCCCGGCTGGCGAGAGCGCAGAAAGGCGGCAGCGACCAGGAAATAACCAAGGGTGATCTTGATTCACTGATTGAACAGGATGACCGGAAAAGAGAATTCGGCTCCAGAGAATTACCGTTGCGAGACAGGAAGGCGGCAGAGTATCTAAGCAAGAACTGGGACAGTCCTGAAGTTGCAAAGTTGAGAGTAGATGCAGTTACTTACACTGACGGAACCGGGCGGGAGTATAAGGACAAGGGTGGTATCACAATGCAAAGTCTCGAGAAGGGACTCATAGGATTCGACCCAAACGAAGAACAAGTAGTGAGCAGAACTACCGTCACCGAAAGGAGGCTTCCTTCTGGTGATGAGCAAGTGGTGAGCACAACCACGGTCAGCGAACGGAGATTGTCCGACGCCGAAGTCGTTTTAAATGACTCCAAGCGTCTCACCGATGAGGACGCGGCGCGCTCGAAGATCGCAGGGCGTCTGTCTTTTGAGCAACATGAATCGATTGACGGTGGCGCAGAAATTGCTCCTGAACGCTCCTGGCAATCATTCGAAAATCTGAGCAAGGAAAGCGAATTCGATATGGACGCTTCGCACGAGTTTGTCGAATGGAAAGTTCAGAAGGGTCAGTATCTATGGATGATTGCCGAGCAGTCCTTGATCGAGACCGGCAATTGCAAACCTTCCGTTCGCGAAATTAACGATATGACAAATGCCATTGCCAGTGAGAACAGAATTCATCGCAATGACTATCTGCGAGTCGGCCAAAGGCTGCGTATCCCACAGATGCGTTATGGCAGCAGGTGACGGACAGCCCAACGAATGTTTATGTGCGCAGTAACGGCGTCTCGCAAGAGGCGCCGTTTACTTTGTGCTATTCGAGGATTATGTCCGCAACTTCAAGAGGTGAAAGCCCTGCACAGGGTGTGAACATTGCTTTGTCGAGCTCGGCTTTGAAAGTTGAAACCTTTTGCTGGATAGTGTTTTCGTCCAGATGAGGCAAGGAGAACAACAAGCGATGTCCGGCTTCCGTCTTGAAGAATGGACTGGCGTCGAACGCAGGCAACCCAGTTCTTATGGCTGTTTCGACCAGTCGATCTTGGGGATACACGTTGTTGAATCGCGCGCAGATGGTGTTGCCCATTGCGCTCGGGTACAAGTAAACCGATCGACCGAACGCATCCAGCAAGCACTCGATCAGCTGGCGACGCTTGAGTGCGAAACAAGCTCGAAGGGACTGGAAATGCCGCTCCAGGTGCCCTAGTTCCAACATTGCTGCGGTTACATCAATTTCAATCGATGATGCGCTTGTGCCGAACAGTGTTCTTGCTCCGGCCAGTTTGTGCGCAATCGAAGGAGGTGCGACTACGAATGCGAGCTCCGTCAGAGGGGATAGAAATCTGCCGAAGGAGCTCAGGTAGATGACTCGACTGTCTCTATCCAGCGACTTCATCGCCGGAATGAAAGTGTTTCCGTAGGCGAGTTCATGATTACTGTCATTTTCTATAATCATTGCGTTTCGTCGTCCGGCAAAATCTAAAAGCGATTGCCTTCTTTCGGCTTGCATTGTCAATCCAAGCGGAGTTTGATTGGTTGGCGTTGTGTAGATCAGTTTTACACCCCCGGCATCTTCCAGCTGGTGGACAAGCATTCCGTTCAAGTCGACCGGGATCTCAAAGAGTTTGGCGTTGCGCGCGAGAAACAGAGCTCTCACGGAGGGACTGCATGGATCTTCATGCGCCACTGCGTCGCCTTGACTGGTCAATACTGAAACTATTGCATGCAGTGCCTGGCGCTCATTGCCGAATACCAGGATTTGATCGGGTGTGGTTTCGACTGCGCGCGATCTGGCCAGGTAAGCTGAAAGTGCATCGGCCAGTCGAAATTCGCTTTCCTGTTCACCGCAAGACCAGAGCAAATTGGCTGTTGGCTCGATTTGATTGGAGAATGGAGGCTCGCGCATCTGGCGTTTTTTCAGTAAGAAATTCCACTTCTTTTGTGGAAGAAGGCACGAAGGAATCAGAGGAGTTTCTGGAAATTCAGCCGATTTAATTCTCACAGCTGCGCCAGTGAGAGGGTCATCCGGGGCAAAGTTCATTAACCTTTCACCGGGGGCTGTTGTGGCTTCTTTGGCGACTGTTTGAGCCGACTTTAGCCGGCCGGCGAAGACTCGTCTGGTTACGAAAGTGCCGGCATGGGTGGCATTGTCTATCATTCCAAGGCGGTGCAATTCGCAATAGGCAGCCGATGTAGTCGCGCGCGACACTTTCAGCATTCGTGCCAGTTGTCGTGTTGACGGTAACTTTTCTCCGGGTTTTAGGTCTCCACATTCGACGCGTCGGCAAATAAACTGAACAATTTGAGAGAAGAGATGTGTAGAACTTTCGAAATCCAGCGGTATTACGAACGATCGGTTCGACGGTATATTTTTTCGCATGTTCACCTGCATACTATACGCGCTGAGCTGGCGCGCCCGTCGGCTAAAGTAGGCCAGCGGGCTCGATGCTTCTGAAGTTGAGCTTAGCGGCTATTTCTAACCACGCTATGACATTTGAAACGCTGCTATGGCTCTAGTATGTAGCCCACTCGGTGCTTCGTGGAGATGATGGAGCGTTCGCCTTTCACGTCAAGTTTCTTGCGCAATCTCTGTATGCAGGTCCTTACCGCGTCGTGGGAGGAGTCAGATTCTGTCGACCATACTCGATCAAGAAGAGCCTCGTTGCTGAATGGCTGATTGGGATGACGCATCAGGAATTCGAGGAGAGCAAATTCTCTGGGCAAAAGATCTATCGATGTGCCATTTCTTGTCACTGTATGTGCGACTGGATCGAGGATTAAGTCTCTCACCTTAAGCAAATTGGAGGCGGCGCCGGCAGAGCGCCTTAAAAGGGCCCTGACGCGTGCTTTTAGCTCTCGTGCATCGAATGGCTTCGTCAAGTAATCATCGGCACCTGAATCGAGGCCGTATTCTTTGTCGGCAGTCGCGTTCCTGCCGGTCAGCATGAGAACAGGAGTAATGCCGCCCTGCTCGCGGAAATCATGCAAAATATCCGGTCCTGACGCGTCTGGAAAATGCCAATCAAGTATTACCAGGTCGTACTTGTAGAATTTCAACCTGTCCCTAGTCTCCGCGCCGGAGAGCACGGTATCGACTGTATGGAGCTCCGCGGAGAGACAATCATCCACAATCCCTACTAAATCAGGGTCGTCATCGGCAATCAAAATTTTCGCCATCAAGCAGGCCTCCGGTCCAGCCGCCTCCAATGATAGCGCATGGACGGTGTCATTGGACCAGCTTGAATTTTAGGCGGGGCTCACCCTCTGGATGTGACCAGATTGATCGGCACGGAAAACCAAAATGTGCTGCCGTTGCCGACCTGGCTTTCCACACCGATTTGACCGTTGTGTTTCTCGATGATTGTCTTGCATATTGCCAGACCAAGTCCAATTCCGCCTTTCTCTTTGCGATCAGCCTGTTCTACCTGACGAAATTTGTTGAAGACAATAGATTGCTCTGCCGGTGAGATGCCTCGTCCATTATCGATTACTTTTACGAGGACCCGATTATCTTTCACTGCAGCTGTAATCTTCACGGAGCTGCCTTCCGGCGAGAATTTAATAGCATTTGACAGAAAGTTTATGGCTACTTGTATCAAACGGTCTTCGTCCGCATTGAAAGCAATCGCTTCGCTTTGGGTTTCAATTTCTATTCGTCTGGCTTGGGCTGCACCTCTTACTGCCTCGCTGGCGCGCTCGACTACGGTTTCCAGATTGGTAGGCGCAATTTGCAGCGCTATATTGCCCGATTCGAGCGTTTCGACATCGAGCAGTTCATTGATCAGTTTTATCAATCTGGTGATGTTTCGCTCGGCCAGATCTACTTTGCCCATGCCCTTGTCGGTAAGGGCGCCATATGTGCCGTCTTTGAGCATGCTCAATAGCATAGTCATCGATGTGAGAGGCGTGCGAAGTTCGTGGCTTACAATCATTAGGAATTCTTGCTTGAGCTTCTCGATTTTTTCTTTCTCGGTAAGGTCGTCTACGAGCGCCATCATGCGCTTGCCTTCGATGGTTTCATATTCCCGGCATTGAATTTGCACAGGAAAGGTCTCTCCATCAGCCCTCTTTGCCTGGGTTTGGAACGTCTTTTCGCCTGATTCCGGCTGATCGGCGAAAATTTCGATTGTTTCTGGAAAGAAATCGGACAGTGACTGTCCGGTCACTGTCCGTTCGGTTGCTGTAAGGGCGAACATGCGAGAGAGCGCCGGATTGATCATCTCAATCTTGCCCCGGTCGAAGATAATCAGCCCGGTAGGCATGCTTTCGACAATTGAGCGCACGCGTTGCTCCGCCAATTGTGTCAGCATCTCCGACAACTTTCTTTCGGTTATGTCGTGACAAACGCAGTAGAGCGTCTTTTCCTCCATAGACCATTCGGCCGAGAACAAAATGTCGAGCGTAATGCCGTTCTTGCAGTTGATGCGGCACTCGAACGATTCGTCCGAATGCCCTTGCATCTTTCTTTCAATTGTTTCTGTAAACTTCGCTGCGTCGCTCGGATGGACGATCTCGACTGCCCGTCTTCCGAGAAGCTCTTCTGTAGTGTAACCCCAGAGGACTTCAGCGGCTGGATTGACAGAGCTGAAACGGCAGGATTGATCGAGTGAACATATCACGTCTCTGGCATTTTCTGTAAGCGCTCTTTCTCTGCGTGACGACGCTTCAATGGAGACGGCCATGCTGTGAAAAATCTGATCGAGGACTGCAATCTCGTCATTGCCTTCAATCGGTTCAGCCAGCTTCTGACCGAGGGCGAACTTGCTTGTGTTGTTCATCACAGTGCTGAAGCGGGCGGCGATGCCTTTGGTGAAATACACCGCCAGGGCAATCGCCAAAAGAACGTTGAAAGCGGCAGCGCCGACAAGTGCGGTCAACAGCGCTTTCTTTCTTTGTGATTGTCTTTCCGGGCTGGATTCTTCGAATTTCTGCTCGACTGCGACGATTTGATTGAGGTCTTGCAGAAGCTCGTTCGCCTTTTCCTTGATTTCCGGAATCAGTGCCGCTGCGCGGATTACATCGTGCTGCTTGAATTTGATGCGAGCGTCGTTCAAAACCTCAAAACCGGCTTCCCATTTCAGGCGAATGTGCATGGCTGCTTGCTGTTTGTCCGGATCCGAGCGCAGCAAGATAATCAATTCGTCTATTTCATTGGGCAGGCGCATCATCGCACCGGTCGCGTTTTCCATAAACTCGCTCGAGCGGGTCATAATCGGTCCGCCGACACCCACGAACAGGTGCAGCAAATCTTTCATGACCACATTAGTCCTCGATACTATTTCGCGAGAATGCGTCTCTCTGCGGATTTCTTCATCGGCTTGCAGAAGAAGAAAAGACAAATAGCCGACGAAGAAAAGCTCGAAAAGCAGAGGTATTGATACAAGGATCAAACCTTTTTGAGACAGGCTGAGATTTAGCTTCATCTGCGGGTGCGCTATCGGGTCCGTGCCTGTGGATTGTAAAGATGCTGTTTGCCGCATTTAATCAGGCACCCGCTGATTGTAGACTCAGCTGAAGAGATTTGCATCTCTTGACGATGCCACCAGCCAATTTATACAGCCAGGTGTAGCCAGCCCCCCGGTCACTCCCGCCATGCCGGAAAGGACTCTTTTCGTGGCATCTTGAGTGCCGGCCGCCATGTGCATGAATCCAAGAATCATTGTCGGCCCTCCCCAGGCAATGCCGAGGATTTCCATGCCGTTGGCGATGATGTTGAGCAATGCTTCCAGATTGGCTAAATTGTTGACGCGCACAGTGCCCGCCGTATTGACGCCGGTTATATAAGTTGCGTCGCCTCCTTGCGGTCCGATTGTGCCGTTGGTCGCGCCCTGGAGAAGGGGCGCCATGCTGTCCAGTTCTTGGTAAGTTTGAGTACCGGTATTGCCCTGCTGGCTGCCGCCGTCGATCGTGCTGAACATACCAGCGTCGCCGGAAGACGCGAATTGATCACCTTGCGCGCCGCCGCCTGCATTAAAACCGGCGCCCGATATTCCCGGCACCCTGACCGCCCCGCCGGTGATACCGTTGCTTCCCAGGCGCACATTGCCGACTGCGGGCACCCGCACAGTGCCACCGGTGATGCCATTGGCTCCCAATCGCACATTGCCGCCTCCCGGCAGTCCGACGGTGCCAATCGCGCCCCGGTTGTTGGTGCCGATGTTTAATCTGCCGGTGCTGCTGTTGGCGATGTTGATTCCGCTGGTGATGTTTCTGCCATTGGTGCCCAGGCGCACGGAGCCTAAACCCGGGATGCTTGCCCGTCCCGTACCCGAGATGCCTCGAGAGCCAATGCTGACTCCGCTCAATCCGAAGTTTTGTGCCTGCGCAGAGTTCGCGAATATTGTAGTAAGAGATAGTGCCATACAGCCGGTCAGGAAGGTGCGCAATTGCGAACTGGATTTTTGCATGTCAAAGTCCTCTGGCTTTTAGAATCGCTTTAGATAGCCACGCCCAGCGGTTGATTGACCGCAGTGGGCTTGTTCGTTTTTGTAAGATAGGGCGATTTTCTAACAAAACTATGGCATCGAACCGATTCTCCAAGAGCGGAAGCGGCAAGGCAGATTCCCGGCATCTAGAGCCGTTCTCCGCTTTGCCGCCCCAACCTTCCCCTAAACTCGGCTTCTAATGCTTGTCAGTCCGTAACGAGAGTGTTCTCAGCGTCTGTAGCGATTGTACAGTTCACGCTGATTGCGGGCGTGTTGTTTTGCCAGGTCCCACTGCAACCAGGGGATGGCCGCGCGTGTCAAACCATTGAGCAGACCCAGAGTGTCATACATCTCGCTGCCTCGATAGTCGTCATATTCACGCGAGTAATAGGGTGCGGGGGGACCTCCTCGAGGTGCTCTCTGCCGGCTGTGGCTGAATGTCAGTCCGTCCGGTCCAGCGTGCGAGAATTCCATGTCTGAGTCCGGCGCATAGTAGTTGCCGCCGTATCTGTTGCCCTGTCCGTAATACGGTCCGTTGCCGTATCGCGGACCATAATGTCCATATCCTGGGAAGTAGGGCTGCGGCGTATGTTGGTTGTACAGCCAGGGGGATGGCGGACGGTAGTATCCGTATGGCGAAGCACCGTATGGTCCTTCCAGATGGCTGGCGCGCCTGTAAAAGTTGTTTTGATTGCGGGCATGCTCTTTAGCTACATCCCACATGAGAAAAGGCTCCGCCGCTCTGGTGAGATTTCCCACCACTCCCAGCGCGTCGTACATCCCGTCTCTGAATGTATAAGCGGGCTCTGAGACCGGCTCAATTTGATCGGCTGGCTCGAATTGTTGATAGCCTGATTGCACGTAGTCATTTTTGCTTTCCAGAGGCGTCATTGCGAATATCTGTCGGCGGCGCATCTCCTCTTTGACCGCGTCGTTTTGACTGATGTAGGGCTTGTACTCTTCTGTTTCTCCTTTCTTGCCCGACAAGTAGGCTTGAGTGTTTTTGATAATCTCTGCTTCACTCGTGCTTTTTTTCGCCGCCGTTCGCTCCGGACAGTCGGCAGAATTTTCTTTGGCACCGTCTTCTCGTCTGCCGCTCTGGTCATTTCCTCGAGTTGCTCTTGGCTGTTGCAATTCTCTCAATTGCATGTCGCGCCGCTGCTGTTCGCGCAACTGTGGTTCGTGAGATTGTGGAAGGGGCGGAGCGGATTCCGAGACTAGAGGATTGATGGGGTGTGCGTAAAACGAGACTGCTCTTTCCACAGAACGGCGCGAAATGTCTGCAAAGCCTTGATGCCTGAATTCGTTTCCATCGCTGTCGAATGAAGTCAGATCGTCTCTAATAACTTTTAGTTTTTCATCGTCCCAATGTTTCAGCATATAGCTGACGGATCTTCTTTCTGCATCCGTAAGAAAACCGCGGCTGTATTCTCGCTTTCTGTCGTCGAGTTTCAGAGCTTCTTTGAGATCGTCCTTATCTATTGTGTTTGGATCTCCGCTCTTGTCCCTGTTGGACAACTTATTGAAGAGGCGTCCATTGTTTGAATCAATTAGATCGGCGGTCTCGATGATGAATGCGAATTCTTGTTCTTTGTCGACTCTCGTCAAAGCTATGTCGGACATTTGAGCGTACTCCGTCAGTGCCTGGGTATTACTGACCCGGGCTGAGAAAGGAAATTGCCAGTCAGTTGGCTGGTAGCCTAAAGAGAAAATCTAACGGAGTTATGGCATGCCGGAATCGATGCCTGCACGGGCTTTTCCTGGTTCGAATGCAGAGAAATGGCTGCCCTTGTGAAATTTGCCGACATGCGACGGTCCGTCCTGTTTTGGGGTTCCTCGATTGAAGAACGCCGGAACGGAAATTGAAAATCGACTGCTGGCAATCGTTCAGTAGAGACGATTACCTGATTTACTGTTCGGTTGCACGACTGTCATTTGAGCAAAACGAGCATCCACGGATTCGAATTGCTGGCGTCGGGCAAAATGTTGCTGATGTCGCGGAGCAGCTTACCCGGCTGATCGGCGGCGCGCTCGCCTATATGCTGCATGTCTTGGCGGCTGATATTCCACTCCGCAAGAAATATCGAATCATCATGGGCATGGGCTAAGTTGTCTCGGAATTCCTTCACCACTTCTAGCATCTCTTTGTCTTGTGGACTCGTTGTTCTTGACTCGATGGCTTCAGTCAACTCTCTTTCGCTAACGCGCTCATCGGAATTTTCGTCAAGCTTGTCGAAAATTTGCAGAAAGCGCCTCTGTTGCGCTGAGGATATTGCTATTTCGGGGCGCTGCATAAACTCATTTTTTCTTTCGTAATAGTTGTCTGGCTGCAGATCTTTTGCAAACTCGCGCACTTCTTCGTATCGTTTGATTTTGTCAAAGTGTGTTGCCGCTCCTTTGCGAAGATAGTATTTGTAAGCACCTTCGAAACTGATATTGTCCCTCTCTAGGATCTGCGGGTTGTCGTTGAGAATCTTTTCGTAGCTGCCGTCAATTACCCTTTTGGTTGATGGGTCGAAGTCCGTGAGCCTCGGTGCGACGATTGGTTGCTTTAGCTTTTCCCTGACATACTCCGCTGCCTGCGCCGGCGACATCCCGCTTAGAGTGCGATCGAGATTGTTCACTGTCTGCACATATGGATTCTTCCAGGTCAGCTGGCGATGGAATTCGTCTATAAAAAGGCGCTCCTCCACACTGAGAGTCGGCAACTCGACTGTGAATACATCACCCGGCTTCAACTTGGCCCGCGCGCTTTCCACTGCGTCTTTAGACTTGTCGTTGAGATATTCCTCGAGAAGTTTTTCCTTACTACATTCACCGGCACTCTCTTGCGATCTGCAAATAGAAACTTCATTGCGAAATGACATGCTTTATTGTTCTCCAGTAAGCGAAAGGCGGGATATGTTTCGTCATTAGTAAGCGGGGCTTGCCCTTCTGATTTGAAGACCTTAAACGCTCTGAGTGGCAGCTATGTGATACTCGGTACATTTGTGTGTCGCACGCATCAAGCAACGATAATATATAATAGAGAGAGCAAAAAAATGAAGAGCCGGCGATTGCCGGCCCTTCAAGTGGAAGCTCAAAGCGAGTGCGAGTCGCCTCGAGTTCCTGCGGCGTCGTCACACGAAGTAGAAGCAGATGCCCAGGATGGCGTAGAAGGCGAGCAGCCCCACGCCTTCCAGCCAGTTGCTCTTGCCGTCGTGAACGATGAGGTTGAGAATCATCACCGAGCTGACGACGGCGATGACCTCTGCCTGTGTGAAGACCAGGTCCATGGGCTGACCGATCACCGCTCCGGCAATGACCAGCACCGGCGCCACGAACATGGCGATCTGGGTGCTGGAGCCGGTGACGATGCTGAGGCTCAGGTCCATCTTGTTCTTGTGCGCCATGACAATCGCCGAGGAATTCTCCGCGGCGTTGCCGATGATGGCGAGCAAGATGACACCGACGAAGATCGGCGTCATGCCCAGGTCTTTGGCGACGTGCTCGACGTTCTCCACCAGGTGCTCGGCGAGGAAGAACACCGCCAGGGTCGCGCCGAAGAGCACGAGCACCGACTTGCCGACGCTCCAACCGCCCGCCGCTTCGTGCTCGCCGTGTCCCGTGTCAGAGACCGGCTGCAGCAGGTGACGGTGGGTCTTCAGGTTGAAGAAGAGCAGCGCCGCGTACAGCCCGATCAGCACCAGCGAAATCGCCAGCGCAATCTTGCCGTCGATGAGCTGACCGTCGCCGCCCGTGTGATGGATTGCCGAGGGAACCAGCAGCGCCATCGCCGTGATCGTCAGCATTGTGGAAGCGGTGCCCGCCGCCACTTTGTTGAACGACTGTTCATCGCGCTTCAGTCCGCCGGCGATCATGCTGGCTCCGAACACGAGCAACAGGTTGCCGATGATCGAGCCTGTGATGGATGCTTTCACGACTTCGACGAGCCCGGCTTTCAGCGCCATGAAGGCGATGATCAGTTCGCAGGCGTTGCCGAAGGACGCGCTCAGCAGACCACCGAC
>CAZBOX010000207.1:0-10896 GCA_964493595.1 uncultured Candidatus Obscuribacterales bacterium
GAAGGAGTTCCGGCTGCTGGCATTCTTATGCCTTACAGCCAGGACGATTTCGACACATGGGGTCTAAACCCAGGAGACAACAAATGACTGCAAAAAACACATATCGTCAGATTAGCCTCGTCGTCTATCTGCTCATCACTGCCGTCATAATCGCAGTGTGGCTGTTCTCTCTCTCTTCGGGGAGCGGCAAAGCCGTAGATAAGGCAAGCCAAACGGCAGCTACTGCGCCGGTGAAAATTGTCACCCCCGCAGACTATGCTGCAGAACTGGACAATTCGGATAATGTCCTTATCCAACTGTGCAAACCCGAGCAGTGCGACGCCGACAGAAAAGTGTTGGAGCGGGTCAAGGGCGGATTTGCCACGGTCAAATTCGTGCAGATGAGCAGCCGTGACAATCCGGAATTTGCACAACGGCTGGAGAGCGAACAGCAGCAACTGGCTAAGGCAAATAATTCACAAGATACCCTTGCCTACCCGGTTTACATATTCAAGGGCGCTGATCTCAATGTCGCACCGCATCTCGAAAGCGAGGCGCAATTGAAGCAATTCATCGCCACCAATATCCCCGAAGAAGCTCCCTGATTTCGCTTCTTTCTAGCAAGGTCCGCATCGCGAGTGCCATGGCGTGCTTGCGATGCGCTTTTTAGCAGAAATGCTTTTCACTGTTTTATTGAGGTAATAAAAAGTGGTCTCAAAATTCAAAGCAATACCGCGATGGATGCTGTTTGCAGCAGGTTTAGTCATCGCTATTTCAATCGGGCAACTTTTCAGCGGCGCCGGTAATTCTTCCCAATATGATCCTTCTGGCTGCCAGGCGGCCAATCGCGGCGCCTTTGACGGCAAGACCCTCTATACTTGCGCGGTTATGGCTGTCGCAGAGCGGCATCGCGAACTGGTCGATCATGAGAAGCGTCACGCTTTCATCGATCGATGGCTGCACAAATTCGACGACACTGGCGCCTTTGATAGCGAGGAAGGCACTCTTAAGGCGATGAGTGAAATGGTCCTCTCTTTGAAGGGCCGTTTCGACTTTATCTTCACTCCTTCGGCGGTAGCGCAGAATGAAATCATCGAGAAGGGACAATTGGCCGGTATCGGAGCCAGTGTGGCAATGCCGGCTGCTTCTGCCCGCAACGGCCAGCCGCAGATTCGTTTGCCCGAACACGCTACTCCCCAATTGATTGCTTTGCTGAAGCTGGACCGAGCACCAGAAGCGGTGATCGACGGAAAAAATCCGATGGTTGTTCTGGCCGATCCTGAGGAAGGCACTCCTGCTTTCAGAGGCGGCTTGAAGAAAGGCGACATTGTTTATGCTGTCGATGACGGTCCGGTTGCCGGTAAAACGCTCGATGAGGTTTTGGCGCTGATCCGTGGTGAGCCTGGAACGCGTGTAAAAGTAACAGTCTTGCGGCAGGGCGAAAAGGTTGATCTCGAATTGACTCGGGCAATAGTCGATTTGAAGACAACCGCTGAAAAAAGAATGGACGATGTCGGATATGTGCGTATCTCGCATTTTGAATCGATGCGAGTCGTCAGCGACCTGCACAAGTCTATAGATGTCGTTTGCGGAACCGACAAATCTGTGCAGGCGGAAAGCGCCGCTGATTGCGCGTCCCAGTCTCTGATCATCGATTTGCGTGGCAATCCGGGCGGTCGCTTTGATGCGGTGGTTCTCGTCAGCGAGCTCTTTCTCGACAGCGGCGATTTGTCTAGCGTCATGATGCGCGATGGCGATGAGACCGTACGCTCCGATTTCAAACTTGAAAAGGATAATCTCGTCGTCAGAGAGTCTGGAAAATCGGCCAGTTATCGCCGCCAATTCGCCTTGCACTTCCCGCTGGATCGCCGTCTTGTCGTGCTTGTAGATGAGTTCAGCGCCAGCGGAGCCGAGGCCATGGCGACCATTCTTCAAAAGCAAAGACATGCCATTGTAGTCGGCGCTCAAACGAGAGGAAAAGGCGTCGGCCAGTGTTCTATAGAACTTCCATACGGCTATGCAGCTAATTTTATCTGCATGGAATATCTAGCCGGCGGCAAGGCTGTCGACTGGGTCGGCGTAACTCCGGATGTCGTTTTCAATGCGACGCCAGAGAGCGCCCAGGATAGTCAGATGGAATTGGCTTTGCGCATAGCGCGCGGAGAATCGGTAGAAATTCCTGACGCCCAGTCCGTCTCAGCTCACGAGCAGCAAGTGGTAAACGCTCGCAAGAAGGCATACGAGGAAGAAGTAGCCGATACGCTCAGCCGTTTCTTCCACTGATTCGTATTCCGAATGTCCCGGTACAGGGCTCAGCTCTGTGCCGGTTTTCGCAACACAAACAAGAGAAAACGCAATGACAAAGCAAAAGGTACTGATTGCGGCTGTCAGCCGTACTCCGATTGGAAAACTTGGTGGCAAGCTCAGTCGAGTTCCACCGTCAAAGCTCGGTGCGCATGTGCTGTTGAGCGCCATCCGTCGCGCTGGTATCAAGCACCTGAGCTGGATTGATGTCATCGCTTTCGGACACACCCTGCAGAGTTTTTTCGAGCCCAATACCGCTCGCTTCTCTGCTTACAACGAAGCACGCCTGCCTGCCTCGATAGAAGCTTACACTCTGCAAGAGCAGTGCGCCTCGGGAATGAAGGCGGCTCAAGCGGTCTTTGACCGAATCGCGTCTGGTGACGCGCATCTGGGTATCGCCTGTGGCGTCGAATCAATGTCGCTTGCTCCTCTGATCATCCCTGGCCAGCATCGCTACAGCGAAATGAGCAAGCAGGCCATGAAACGCTTTAAGCAATTGAAGCTTTTCGGCCCGCTGCCCTTCGTTGGCTTGGCTGAAAGTGGTCTGGGACCAATGTCCCTGGCTAAAGATCCCGAAGCGTTGAACATGATGAAGACGGCGCAGATTGTCGCCGACTTTATGAATGTAACCCGCCAGCAGGCAGACGAGTTCGCGCTTCTCTCGCAGAATCGCGCCCTCAACAGTCGCGCTCGCCTCTCCATGGAAATCGAGCCTATGGTCGTTCCTGGAGTTGGGCTGGTTACTGAAGACGAGCATCCGCGTGTGACCGACATGAAATCCCTGGGCGGTCTGAAAGATCAGTCCGGTACCGGGGTTGTCACCGCCGGTAATGCCAGCGGCATGGGCGACGGTGCCTGCGCGCTTGTCCTCTGCTCTGAGAGCATGGCTGAGCGTCTTGGCCTGGAACCGCTGGCCGAGATTGTCGATTTCCATTTCACCGGAAGGCACGCACGTTCTATGGGGCTTGGTCCTGTGAATGCGGTGAATGGTCTTCTCGCCAAGCATGGCATGACGGTTGATGATGTCGACTATTTCGAGCTCAATGAGGCTTTTGCGGCGCAAGCTGTGGCATGCCTCAAGAGGCTCGGCATTCCGCTCGAGAAAGTCAATCACAATGGCGGCGGTATTTCGCTCAGCCATCCGCTCGGTATGTCGGGAGCGCGCATAATCGGCGCGGCCGCATACGAAATGAAAGTAGACCCGTCCATCGATGTGGCCGTCTGTACGCTTTGCGTGGGCGGCGGTATCGGCGGTGCTGCTCTCATCAGACGCTGGCCGAGCAACTGACTCTGTCAGTTGTCCGCGCCAGAGCCAAATTCAACAGTTCAAACCAAGCAGGAATCGTAATGAAAACGAATCAACAATTGAATGCCGAATTGCATGCTCAGGAGGCGGGTTTTTCCTGTACCTCCATGGAACTGCTTGCCAGCGGCGTATTCGTTCTGACCATCGACGTGCCGGGCCGGGTAAATCTCCTCAAAAAGGCTGTCCTCGAGGAGATCGATCGCCGCCTGGATCAGATTCAAAGTCTCTCGAATGACGAGCAGGAAGCAGGAGCAGGGCTTATCATTCGCTCCGGCAAGCCAGGCAATTTCATTGCCGGCGCCGATGTCCACGAGATCGATGCCGTCCAGGAATTGACATTGGCCGACGCCTTTGCCGCCGCCGAGTACGGCAAGAAAGTGCTGGGTCGCCTGGGCATGCGCGGCATCAATGTTCCGACCGTGGCCGCTGTTCATGGGGCCTGTCAGGGCGGCGGCATGGAGCTGGCTTTGTGGTGCGACTATCGCATCGTCACCGATGACCCGCTCACGCAATTGGGCTTGCCTGAAGTCCGATTAGGCATCCTGCCCGGATTTGGCGGCTCTGTTTTGTTGCCGAAGGTTCTGGGCGACGCTGTGAAGGCTGTGGAATTCGCCTCTCGTGGAGCCAGTGTCGGCGCTCACGAAGCTCTCTCCATGGGGCTTGTCCACGAAGTGGTCGAGTTGCCGCAACTGATGAGGCGCGCTGAAGAAGTGATTATGACCGGCGCCTGGGTGGAAATTCCCTCGCAGGAGGTTGTGCAGGAGAGGCAGCCGGAGAAGCCTTCATCATTCTTCGATACTCTGCGCGGGCTCGCTTCCGATGACTGGCGCGGCCGGCTCAAGGATGCTGGCATTTTCATGCTGCGCAATTATTCAGGCAAAATGGGCCGCAAGCAGTTCGCCGACGGTGTGATTGCGGAAGTTAAGAAGAAGAGCAAAGGCTATATTGCTCCTGTCAGCGCGGCCAATGTAATCATGCGCTCCCTGGAGATGCCCTTTGAGGCGGCGCTCGCTTATGAATCGGCTGTTTTTGCCGAACTGGCGATGTCTCAGGCTTCCATGAATATGGTCGATGTCTTCCAGGCGAAGAGCCGGGCAAAGAAGTTGCCGGATGGTGTCGAACCTCATGCCGTCAAGGTTCTCGGCGTTGTGGGAGCGGGCGTGATGGGGCGTGAAATTGCTTTCGAGGCGCTCGTCTCGACGGCAATTGAACGTGTGGTACTGGTAGACATTTTCCCAAAATCACTTGACCAAGCCGTGCTGGAAATTGCTGCTCTCATCGACGGGCGTGTCGGCGAGGGTAAGCTGAAAGCCGAAAGTAAGCCGCTCATCATGAGCAAGCTTGCCGTCTCGAGCAGCTACAGTGACCTCGCACAGTGCGATGCGGTCATCGAAGCCGTGCGCGAAACAGTCGAGGACAAGATCAACTGCTATCGTCTCATCGAAGAGGCTTTCGCAGCGGCCGACGCAGCCAGCGGCTCAGAGCACGAGAAGGTCTACTGGATCTTCTCCAATACATCGGCATTGTCTCTTTCTGAGCTGTCTCAGGCGCTGAAGTACAAGGACCGTTTTGCCGGACTGCACTTCTTCAATCCTGTCAGCAAGATGTCGCTTGTGGAGGTGGGCAAGTCCAGCAATTCGAGCCCGGAGGCGATTGCCACCGCTATGGATATCGCGTCCAAGTTAGGCAAACTGCCCATCGTCTGCTCAGACAGCCCCGGCTTCGTCGTCAATCGCATCCTTGCTCCCTATATTCTGGTCACGTCCTGGCTTCTCGCCAAGGGCGTTTCGCCGCATCTCATCGATAAAGCCATGCTCGATCTGGGCATGCCGATGGGACCTGCGACTTTGCTCGACCAGGTCGGACTGGATATTGTCGCCAGTGTCTCCAACTCAATGTACAAAGCTTATGGAGAACGCATGTCTGTGCCGCCGGCCGAGAAGGATGTTATCGGTTGGCTGATTGGACAGGGGCAGCTCGGCAAGAAAGCGGGCGCCGGCATTTACCTCTGGGAAAACGGCAGCACTGTTCGCGATGCCAAAACCCGCCTGCCGAAAATCAATCCCCGCCTTCTCGAGCAATTCGGCGGCTTCGCTCAGCGCAATATGGCTGCCGAGTCGGTTCAGGAATATCTAGTCCTGGCAATCGTCAACGAGTCCGTGCGGGCGCTCGAGGATGGTGTCGTAGAAGAGCCTTATCTTATCGATCTGGCTTTCATCTTCGCGACCGGATTTCCGCCTTCTCTTGGTGGACCTCTGCGTCTTGCCGATCAGCGAGGCGTGCGCACCCTTTTCGAATTGAGCGAGGACTTGAGCGTCGCTGATAGTGACGAACCCTTCCGAGCCAATTACAGGGGCTGTCCTCTGTTCGCCGCCCATAGCTTCTCTCGCGACAATTTTTATACGTCGCGCTAAGGGCACTCAGGCATAACCTTCTTGCGCCCCGCTTGTGTTTTCAAAACACAGGCGGGGCCCGAGTCTTTCACTTCTACCGGAGAATCGCAATGGACGAATTTACTTTTCAGTTACTACTGGTCTTTCTGAGCGGGCTGGCAATGCCTTTTTTGATCAAGAAGGAATTTTTCAAATTCCTGCCGTCAGCCGTCGATAGCAAAACGAATGAGCTGTCTATGGCGCGCGCTCTGACGATTTTCTTCGTCGTGTCCGTTGTTCAGCTTACTATCGTATGGCTCGGCAATATGTCCGACGCGCCCAATGTATGGTTCTTCAGTCATCTTCTGGCTGGTGTCGTATTTGGTGCGGGTTTGCGGCTGTCCACTTTGCGTTGAGAGTATTTATGAATACCAACACTAATAAAGTGCTTATCATTGCTGCGCTCTTAGTCATGTCCTCCCTTTTATTTGGCGCGATAGTCGCACTTCTGATTATTGGCGTCCTCATAACCTTGCATGAATTTGGTCACTGGATAGTGGCTCGCAGCGCTGGTATCGAAGTGCCAATTTTTTCTGTTGGATTCGGTCCGGCCGATAAAGCGCGTGTTTTAGGCAGATTTTCCGGAACTGAATTTCAACTGCGTACCTTTCCTCTGGGCGGTTTCGTAGCGCCGGAATCCGCTTCTTACCAGCGCGCCTCTTTTGCAGCCCGCGCCGCTACTATTGCCGCCGGACCGCTGATCAATCTTTTTATCGCGATACTGCTCTTCTTTGTGCTCTTTGCCGGCTACGGAGTGCCGCGCGCTGACCGCATCAAAGATGTTTATGTAAGCGGTCTGTCGGAGTCGATAGCAATTGCCGGGCAAAACGGAGTTGAGCGCGGCGACATCCTTCTTTCCGTCAATGGAGCGCCGATTGAATCAGGGCAGCAATTGACGGAGACCCTGGAAGAGAATCGCCTCAAACCGGTCAGATTGACGCTTAAGCGTGGCGATGAACAGAAGACTGTCGAAGTCGTGCCTAATGCTGATGGCAAGATCGGCATCCAGATGGCATATCACCTTCAGCGCACGGTCGAGCAAGTCAGTTTGCCCGACGCCGCCTTTTATGCGGTCGTGCAAACCACTGGTCTTATCAAGAGTACCTTGTCCGGATACGGTGACCTGGTCTCAGGCAAGCATCTCGACCAGCTCTCTAGTATCGTCGGCATCGTCGCTCAGGGAGGCAAAGAAGTCGATACCGGCTTGGTCGAAGCGGTGAATTTTACGGCAATGCTGAGCATTGCTCTGGCTATCCTGAATGCGCTGCCACTGCCGGGTCTGGACGGCGGTCAGTTATTGCTTTTGGCTTTTGAGAAGTGGAGAGGCAGACCATTGTCGCCTGTCGTTCAGGGAAAGCTGGTGGCGGCCGTAATCGTCCTTTTTATAGCGCTGACGCTCTTTGCGCTCTACAACGACTTTGTCTGGCTGCTCGGTGCATTCTGGGCAACTCCGGCATTCGTCGTCTCTTGCTGCGCGATCATCTATCTCTTGTTGCCTCTCTTCAAGAGAAAGTAATTCTTCTTCCACCGGGAATATGCACATGCTGAGCCTTGTTCTTGTCGCGGTTGCGGCAGCTTCCGGTTCGTTCTTGCTCATTCTCAAGACAGCCGACAGATATGGAGGCTTGCCGGGGCTTGCAGCTATGCTGGTTTGCATGGCGTCAATTACCTATGCCGGCATAAAGATTCTGCCGGGGTCGCTATACGACGTATTCATGTTGTTTTTTCTATCAAGTCTCGGTCTTCTGGCTGTGCTTGAAATACGGCGGCGCCGCCATTGATTTGTTGGCGCCGTATCGCCTTTTATTCATGGACAAACCGAGAGTTCGTCCTTCTTTTACCGGAGAGAAATTTGAGAAAAGAAGCTATTCTGCTGCCGCTCTTTGCGGCGGTCTTATTTTCAATTGCCGTCAGTCTGGCAATCTCATGGGCCGGACCTGTGTCAATTGCAATGGCGGGAGTCTCAACCTTCGTGCTATTGCTGAAGACAGGCTGGAAAGTGGCGGGTATTGATACTGCATGTGGTGCAACGGCTTTTGATTTCGCCGGTCTCTGGCTGATCTTCGCCTTGCTTTTCTGGTTTGCCATTGTCGGCCCTCTCAGTTGGCTCTGGCTCGGTTTTGCCTTCGTTTTGTTCAGTCTACTCGTTTATTTTCTGTGCCGGAAATCTTCCGCTGAGACCGGCAGCGGCTTATCGGAGTCATAACCACAGTGAAAGAGGAAAGTCCGATGTCCTGGAAAGAAAGATTGAAAAAGTGGACTCTGTCGATGGCTGAGGAAGGTGTTGCTGAAACTGTCACCGAGATAGCAATTGATCAGTTGCCGCCGGTGATGGCTCTGTCCATTCTCACTTACCTGGCGCTCCTGGTTTCGATTATCTTCGGCGCGGCCGGCTGGTATTTCGAGTCTTACGAAACGCTTCTGTACGTTCTTGCCGGGGTGGCAGGCAGCGTTTCACTTCTTCTCTATGGTCTGCGTCTTTATGTAATCTCGAAGTTGAGCAATGTACTGCTCAAAGGCTATCGATATGCAAAAGACCGCACTTTGACAAAGCCGGATTCAAGGACGGCGCCAAAAGAACCCCCAACTGGAGAAACATTTGAGAAATGAAAAACAGGCCCTGAAAGACAAAATCATTCCCTATGCGATATACGTGCTCACCATTTGTGCCGGCATATTCAACGAGTTGAGCGGCAGCCGTGATATTGAGGCGGTCGCCTGGCGAAAGTTCGCTGCACGAAACAAGCATGTAATCGTGACCAATGTGATTTCCGATGCAAAAGCTGCTCAGTCGAAAGCGATAGCAGTTGAAATCACAGGAATGGGTAGTGGTGATAAACGCGCCATTATGACAGGCACGCAAAAGCATGTGAGCCTGACTTTCTTGCCGAAAGTGGGAGATGAGCTAATTCTTTCAGTGAAAAATGGACTGGTTATTGCTGCTCCTAAAGTAAAAGAGTAGCTCTCCAGACTGCTCTCACAGGACGTGTGAGCGTTTTATTTGCTGCCTGCTGTATGGATGCAGCCGGCAGCTCTTTTTTGGAGCAATAAAATGAAAATCAAGAATTTCAAGATCTGGCTTGGCGAGTTAAAGACCGCTTTTGTCTGGTGGGCGGCTGCAAGGTTGATTTGCGGAGTCGTCGGGACGCTTGTACTTCTGACCCGGCTATCGGAAAGAAGGCGAGGTGAGTCAGGCAGGCGTACTTGAACCAATTGCATTCTTCTGGCTGGGCGGTTTTAGTGACAGCCAGAAGAGCGCTAGCGTTTTTCCTTTTTTGCAGAAATACTATGGCAGGTAGTATGATTTTAGAAAAACATATGCCGGCGGAACGGTATTCAACTGTACCGCCGGCATATTGCGCAGACTGCAAATGTCTGCGCGAAGAAATGTTCGATCGAAGCTTTACTTGCAGGCGGCACAGGCATGCTTACTGTCCTTCTTTGTAATTTGACAATCATCCATTTTCTCTTCCAGCGCTCCCAGCCTGTTGACGATGGCGGCAAAATGGCTGATATCGCCGAAATGCCCGATCAGAACTGTGGCGCCGTTGAAAACTGCAGTAAAGGCAAGGACCGCTTGCGTGATTGCTCCGAATTCGATGTCGCCTGAGATATACGCCGGGGTCATGATGACCGCGGGGATAAGAGGCATGATTTGATTGTATGTACCTGTGAACAACTGAATGTTCTTGTGGACAAGCATGATATTCGTAAGAGTCGACATCACGCTGGTCAGGCGCAGTTTGGATTCATTTACGGACAATTGCAGAGAATCGTCCTTTCGAGGCGAACGACTCTTGTCCAGTTTTGCGCGGGTGTCTTTGATTGTCGCTCTCAGGTCGGCTTCGATGCCGATCTGACGGTTGCTCAAATCGATAAGCGCCCTGCCGATATGGGAGACCACCAGCAGCCCCACGGTCGAATAAGTGATGACCGTGAAAACCAGGGCTCCGGACAGATTCCAGAGTACAACGATAAAGGTGCAGACGCTTACCGTCGCATCCAGAATCGTTATAGAGAGCCGCACCGAAGAGTTGCAAAAGCTGTCTACGTCCTGAGTTATTCGTTGCTCCGGGTTGTCTATTTCTGCGGAGCCCTCGATTGACAGACCGAGTTTTTGCAGGAAATATCTATCGATATAAGATTCGGACTGCCAATTTCGCCACAAGAGCGACAGGCGAGTCTTCATCAGGTTGTAGTAAACCTCTATCGGCACTGTGAAGCAAATGGCGATTACCGAGCAGACGAGGTAAAGGTAGAAATTGCCCAGACTCTTCTGTTCAATCGCCGTCATAAAGTTGCCTGCTGTTCGTACTACAAAAACTGCTAGATAGGTTTTTGCAGCGAGCAGGAGCAGAATAGTGATCAGGTATGCAACGCCTTTCTTGCCGTCTTCTGACGCCCAGAACGGCTTGCCTACGCTCATCAGTCTTCGCCATGGTATTTCTGTAAGGATGTTTTTCATGGCCGTAATCCTCGAATGAATGTAATTAGGCTCGAGCGGAGCATCTCGGCAAGAGACTGCGGCGCTCGAGAATGTAATGGGCAATCAGGCAATAACGACGGCGCGCTGCCTTTCGACGCACATCCTTGTGCAGAAGTGCGGCATTGCGGGCTTCTTATCGCGAGCTGATTGCAATGAGGTAATGGTGTTTATTACCTCTTGTGGAAACTTCGAATTTGGCAATCTGAGCCATGTGCTTACTGATACCGAAATGGTCGGCGATGGAATTGCTCAGTTCTATCAATCCATCGTATCCGTCCGCGTCTTGTATGACCTTAACTACGGCATATTGTCCGGCTTCACTGGCCAGAAGCACTACATCCGCTCCTTTTTCGTTCATCTTTTCAGGCAGCCACCCGTTCTTGTCCGGC
>CAZBOX010000208.1:0-1836 GCA_964493595.1 uncultured Candidatus Obscuribacterales bacterium
GGCACGCACTCCTCGAAGTCCTGGCTGTAATTTATCGACAAGCCTTTCATCGCCGACAGAGCTTCTTGCAGTCCACCAAAAACGGCAGCAGGTCTTGACCTCAAAACAGCAAGCACTTCTTGATTGCGCTTGGAGGAGACCTCCTGGTCTAAAAAATGGAAAGAACGAGTTTGACGGACAAAGCCGAATTCTTGTGTCGACCAGGTCATCAGATCGGAGGAAAGCTGCGAGATGTGCACGCTCAAAATCGAAGCAAAAGCAGCAAACTCGAGAAGATAATCGCGGTCTGTCGCGGCATCAAGACCGTTTTCCAATATCGTATAAAAGCCCAGATACTGACCAATTCTTTGCCTGTCAATTACCTTACCGTTGGAAAGCTGAACGTTCTCCGTCAATGGCAAAGTGTCGAGTTTCTTTCGAATTTCTTCCAGACGCTGAAAGTCGCGAGCAAAGCGCAATTCATATGTGAGCCAGAAATCAGCCACCATGATCGAGCGCGACTTTTTCAAATGCACATAGGTAGGCAGATGTATCTCTGCATGCTCATCGGCAAGATTGAGAAGGCAGAGACGCAACTGAGCGATGCTGGCTGAAGTAGCCAGCGCCATATCACGCATCCAGAGCCTGGTATCTACGGAGAGCTGTTCGCGGGCGGTGGAGAAAAGTTTGACAGCGCCTGCATTGGCACCGAACTTTTCGCTCAAATGTCTTTCCACGGCAGAAAGAACGTCAGCATCCTCTTGATCGAGGATATTTTCTCCGGCTTGCACTCGATTTCTGAGCTCGCCAACAGCAGTGGCCAGTTCGCCGGCTATATCGGGATCGATCAATGAACAATCGCCCAGCATACGCAGATGTGCTTGCGTAGATTGCAGGGTGAAAGGCAAAAGCATCGCCTCGATGCGCGGGCTCTGCCAGAGCCTGCGCGCACTGTGACCCTGCAAACCATTGTTTGCAGAACCATTTTGAGCTTTCGCTCCTGCGCTCGTAGTTTCTTGTTCTTGCCTCATGAAATCGGTCCGAATGTCTGTTTAGATTGACGTTCTATTTAAACCGAAATCGGACGAAATATCGACTTCAAGGCAAAAGATAATGCTATTTGCGTGCGGTTTCGACTTTTCTTTTAGACTTTTCGATTTGCTTTTGGTAGCGACTCAGTTCTTGCTTATAGCGCTTTTGAACTTCTTGAAAATTCTTGCTTGTCGAGCTGGGACTGGTTTTGTATTCTCTTTCCATCTTCTTCTATTTCTCTATTTTTAAAACCTTGGTGTCAACGCTAAGCTTGATCAAGATTTGTGTTTGTCTAACGCGGATTCCGCGAGCCTGACTGCTTATTCTTGAACTTTCGGATTACTACGGTTTCGTCAATCTTGCGATTCAGCAGCAGCTAAGCTCTAAAGCTTTTCGTATAAGGACCGGTTTTCGTCTTTTTGGTTCCCGAAGTGTCACAAGCCGGGATGGCGCACCGATTACCTGATGCTCGGCGCTCGCCGCCCCACATCAAATACGTATACCAAAGACTATAACACGTTTTAATAAATGTCAAAGCCTAAAGCCGATGGGTTTTTCCGCAAAAGGAAAACTGAATCGTTATTTTTTTGCTCGCTGCCCGAGTTCTCAGGCTGAGGCATCCGGCAATTTCATGCTGAGAACAAATGCCACCACCATTGCTACCGCGCCGATCCAATAGGGACTGGACATGCCAAGATATTGGAACGCGAAGCCGCCGACAACGGGTCCGGCGATACGGCCAAGAGTAGAGAGTGACTGACCAACTCCGAGCACTCCGCCGGTTTTGTCTTCAGGAGCCAATTTCGACAGCAGACTCTGGTTGGC
>CAZBOX010000208.1:1936-10887 GCA_964493595.1 uncultured Candidatus Obscuribacterales bacterium
TTTGTCGTCAGCAAAACAATAGTCGCTTCCATGTTGGCAAAGGCGAACGTAGCGATAAAGAAAATGAGCAGAGACATGCGCAGCTTGGAATCATTGAGCGTATTGAGAAAAAAGTTTTTCTCTTTGGTGAAACGCTCATTGCCTGCATTACTGCGAGTCTGCGGTTCGGGCAGAAGGAAGAAAGTTAGAACCAGGTCGATGATGCTGAGAGCGGCAGCTACAAAACCGATAGTCTGAAGGTTGAAGCCCATGCTCACACAGCCGCCGCCAATTGCAGGTCCGAGTACAAAGCCAAGACCAAAGGCTGCACCAACCAAGCCCATGCCTTTGGCGCGATTTTCTTTCGTGGTCACGTCGCTGACATAAGCCTGCGCCACTGCGATGTTGGCGTTACCGGCGCCGGCTACCGCTCGCGAGACGAACAAAAGGGCCAGCGAACTGGAGAATCCCCAGAGCAAGTAACCAAGAGCCGAGGCAGCAAGGCTGAAAAGCAAAATGGGACGCCTACCGACTTTGTCGGACATGCGACCCCAGACGGGCGTAAAGAAAAACTGGAAAACTGAATAAGTGGCAATCACACAACCGACTGCAAAGTCATCGGCATGGAGCTGCTGCGCATAGGTCGGCAACACCGGAATGATCAGACCAAATCCGACAAGGTCGATGAACACGGTGAAGAAGATAAGCAGCAAAGCTGCCTTGCCTGCCTTCTTCTCTTTTCCATCGGCGGCTGGCGTGCCGGCGCTCGCGGCCCCTTGTGAATCTGCGCTATTCGGCTGTGCCTCGGGGTTCATAGATTTAGTGTTTGCCAATTTGATTTCCAACTGCTTGCTAGTAAACCGCGCGTCTCGATCGCGCCTTCTGATAATCCGAAAAGACAAGTCATGATATTAAGACGAATTGCCAGATTAGGTTTGTGACCATGTATCTGTGGTAATTAAAAGTAATATAAGGGCTCTGTCCCTTGTGCCCAGCAATTTGGCGCCCGCGCCCCTTTACCACGGCACCCCCAAACCCGGCATCCCCTTTCGGACCTAAGCATGAAGCTTTGTCTGATCTGCAATTTCCAGACAGCTACCGACGGGCAAGATATTTGCCCGCGTGACGGCTCGTCCATGGTCACCGTCGGCGAAGATCCGCTTCTGGGTCTTGTCGTCGAAGGACGATATCGCATCGAGTCCGTAATCGGGCAGGGCTCGGCCGGGACTGTCTATAAAGCGATTCAGGAACTTATCGGACGCGAAGTTGCCATCAAGGTACTTCACGACTACCTGGTATCCGACGAAGAATTTATTAAACGGTTCAGACAGGAAGCCAAAGCCTCCAGTCGCCTCAGCCACCCCAATATCATCACTATTTACGATTTCGGTGTTCTGCCTAAAACAGGGCGCCCATATATCGCAATGGATCTTCTGCGGGGCACCCCGCTTTCCGAAATGATCGCCGATCGTGGCTACCTGCCTATGGATGAAGCCATTCCGATCTTGTCGCAGGTGTGCGCCGCACTGGCGGAAGCGCATCGGCAAGGGGTGGTCCACCGTGACGTCAAACCGGAAAACATCGTTCTTGTTGAGCGCAGCGGGCAAAAGATGTTCCCGATTGTCGTGGACTTCGGCATCGCCAGACTGGTGCAAGAAGAATCAGACGTGGCCAAAATCACGCGCACCGGAACTGTTTGCGGAAGCCCAACTTATATGAGCCCCGAGCAGTGTACTTCCAGTAAGGTCGACCATCGCAGCGATATATACTCCGTGGGAATCGTTATCTATGAAACGCTGACCGGCACTGTACCGTTTATGTCGGATGAATTGGCGAAAGTCATGGCCATGCATTTGACAGACCCGCCCACACCCATCAACAAGGTGCGTCCGGATCTGCAATTTCCTGAAATGCTGGAACGCGTGGTATCCAAGGCTCTGTCTAAGAACCCCGATGATCGCTTTCAGGACATGGACGACCTGGCATCAGCGATTACAGAGGCAGCAAAACAGCCGGCACCCAATCCGCTGGCAGTATCGCAGCCCCTGCCGGTTCTTCAACCGGGTCCGCTTGCGGCCAGTGAAGATATCGGCGGAACAGTCGCTCGCCAGAAGACTCAAGAAGTCGACAAAGACAGTCGTGAATTCATCCAGCCCAAGCCAAACACAAAGGATCTGGCCACCAGAGCCCTGGAAGAATTGCAACAAAGATCATCCGGCGAATTTGCCGAGCTCAGTCCAGCTCAAATAAAAACGACACAAGCGCAGCAAAAGCTAACCGCACCCAAACACTCATCGGCCAAACACTCATCCCAGGCTGTCTACAAGAGCGCACCCAAAGGCATCGGCATCGATATCGGCGGCATTTTGCGCATCGGGGTTCCCGTCCTTATTGGTCTGGTGTTAGTGACGGTGGCACTGTTTTACGCCAATGGCGCCATGAGCAGCAAAGTCACACCGGTTCGCAAGCCGCAAACTATCGCTGATGCGGAAAACCTGGTCAAGTCTGGCAAAGAAGACGAAGCGATTCCGATCATAGAATTCGTCAAGAAAGATGCAAAAGGCAAATTGCCCAAAGCGCAGGCAGACAAGATCAACAGTCTGTATTTAAAGATTGCCAAAGCTTATGCAGTGGATGAGCGCTATTCAGAGGCGATTGCGTTGCTCAACAAAATTCCGCCAAAGACGCCGGACGCAAAAGAGATCAAAAAATTGCTCAAGCAATATCGCCGCGCTCAGCAGGACAGCGTAAAAAAAAAGTAGCTAAGACTCAGTAATTCAGAGGCTCTGGTTGTACAACCTAGAGCCGGTTGAAAACGCCCGCGGTCCGCTAAACAGCAGCTTCTTTAAACTGTCCCATTTCGCGGAATTTCTTCTGCCTGTCGGCGCGGACATCGTCTCCCGACATGGCGAGCAATTTTTCCAGTTGCTTTATGACTGCTTTCTTGGCATTCTGCGCAGCCAAATCATAGTCGTGATGAGCGCCGCCTAGCGGCTCTTCGATGACTTCATCGATTACGCCGAGATCGAGAATTTCTCTTGCCGTAATTCGCATTGCTTTGGCAGCATCGTCGCGTTTATCGGCGGAGCGCCATAAAATTGATGCGCATCCCTCTGGCGAAATAACTGAGTAGACGGAGTGCTCCATCATCAAGATGCGGTTGGCAACGCCGACTGCAAGCGCTCCGCCGGAGCCTCCTTCGCCTGTGACAATCGCGATGACCGGAACCTTCAAACCGGCCAATTCGAACAGATTGACGGCAATCGCCTCGGCCTGATTATGCTCTTCGGCCGCCATGCCTGGATAAGCTCCAGGAGTGTCGATTAGAGTGACGACAGGCAAGCCGAACTTTTCGGCGTGCTTGAAGAGGCGCAGAGCCTTCCTATAGCCTTCCGGCTGAGGCATTCCGAAATTGCACTGCTGTTTATCGCGCAGCGAGCGGCCCTTTTCTGTGCCAACAGCCACGACTTTGAAATCACCCAGGTGAAGAAGTCCGGTCACCATGGCCGGGTCGTCCATTCCCTTACGGTCGCCGTGCAATTCCATCCAATTGGGATCCCAGCGGGTAAAGTAATCCCTTGTATAGGGTCTTTGAGGATGGCGGGCAATAGCCAGGTGATCGCTTGCGCTTAAATTCGAATAGAGAGACCGGCGGAGATTTTCGTACTGCTTTTTCAGATGATTGATGTCGCTTTCCAGCTCGGGATGGTCGAGGAGTTGCTTCTGCAAAGCCTCGATCTGCTGTGCCAGCAATTCCAGGGGTTTTTCAAATTCCAGGGGAATCGCTTTTTTGTCAGTCAAATTACACCTCTGCTCGTAGCTCTCAGTAGGCGGCAAGTGCCGCGAGGATAGACCATTTAGGGCAAACTAACGAGTCGCCGCTTTTGTTCGGGGCGGCGCTGAATGTGTGTTCTTCGCGCCGCTGGCATGAAATCTAATCAGGTAGGCAAGCTTTTCTTTGAGCTTGGAGCGCTCCACGACCATATCGACCTGACCGTGTTTGAGCAGATACTCTGCGGTTTGGAAGTCGGCCGGTAATTTCTGCCTGATGGTCTGTTCGATAACCCGCCTGCCTGCAAAGCCGATACGAGCGCCTGGTTCGGCAATCTGGATGTCGCCCAGCATAGCGAAGCTGGCCGTTACGCCACCATATGTAGGTTCAGACAGAATAGAAATATAAAGAAGACCGGCATCAGCAAAGCTTTTCAGGGCCGAGCTGGTCTTGGCCAACTGCATGAGAGAAAAAATGCCTTCTTGCATGCGAGCGCCGCCGGACGATGAAACAAGAATTAGAGGAAGGCGTTTCTCAGTAGCATATTCTGTTATGCGCGCGACTTTCTCGCCGACTACCGAGCCCATCGAACCGCCGAAGTGACCGAAATCCATGACGCCCAGGCAAGCCTTTTCGCCGGCGATTTCACCCTCGCCCGTGATTACGGCTTCACGCAAACCCGACTTGCGAGACGCTTCAACCTGGCGCTTTACATATGAATCGGTGTCGACAAACTTGAGCGGATCGGCTGATTCGAGATTGGCATCAATCTCATGGAAAGTGCCATGGTCTACTAATTGCTCAATGCGCTGCATTGCGCCGATGCGAAAGTGATAGTGGCATTTAGGGCATACATGCAGATTTTCGCGCAGTTGGCTGGTATAGAGAAGTTCGCGACACTGGAAACATTGCGTCCAGAGAGCGCAATATTCATCGTTTGCCAGTGGTAATTTGACTTCTGCGGCTTCACGTTGCTTTTTGCGAGACGCGAACCATTCTTTCAAGTCCATTCAGCTGAACCCAGTTTGACTTTACTTCCAACGCCAATTCTTGCGCCGGCATATCCCCTGAAAACTACCCAGAAGGTGGTCTAGGGCTTATGCTATGCAAGCAGTCTGTGATTATATCAAATAGATGCAGATACCAAGGTTTTTCATACAACCGGATCAAATAGACGAAAACGTCTCGGCCGCCCGCATAGAGGAGGCCGGTCTTATTCATCAGATAGGACGGGTGCTGCGTCTTGGCGTCGGAGCGCGCGTAATTTTGCTTAATGGCGAGGGAAGCCTCTTTCATTGCCGCATAGAGCGCCAGGACAAGGGCTCTATCGAGCTTGTCATTGAGCAAAAGGAAACGGATTTAAGTCCAAAGACCGGTGAATTAACAGTGGCCATGCCGCTCATCAAACCGGCGCGCTTCGAGTGGGCCCTTGAAAAACTTACAGAACTGGGCGCCACGACAATCATTCCATTAATCACGCAAAGAACTGTTCAAAAACCTTCCGACGATGCGGTTGGCAAGAAGAAGGAAGGCAAAGGGACCAATGTCAAGAAAGAACGATGGGAAGCAATCGTCAGAGAAGCGGCAGAACAATCAGAAAGGTTCGCGATACCAAAGGTGGTAGCACCGAAAAGTTTCAGC
Source organism: uncultured Candidatus Obscuribacterales bacterium (assembly GCA_964493595.1). Lineage (GTDB taxonomy): Bacteria > Cyanobacteriota > Vampirovibrionia > Obscuribacterales > Obscuribacteraceae > QKMZ01. The sequence goes on from CAZBOX010000208.1 coordinate 7,329, forward strand.
GACTATTTGATCGAGCTTCGGCAAATGCAGCAGACAGATAGCACAAGGAAAGATTTGCAGTACATATTCGCAGAACGTGATGAATGCCCCCATCTATCCATGCAGCTTTTCAAGCAGAAGGACAACGACGGCTTGGCAAAAAACATTTCGCTTTGCTTCGGTCCGGAAGGAGGCTTCACAGACAGTGAGCTCTCGCGCGCAGCTGAAGCAAATCTTACCTTCGCATCTCTCGGAAAATTGATCTTGAGATCAGAAACGGCCGCTGTATCTGCTGCAGCCATTGTTAGTGCTATGCGCTCTCTAAAAAACATCGATTAGCGATCAAAACATACCAGTGATACCACCAATAATGCGCACCACTGGAGATACTACCAACAAATGTATATACATTGGTGATACGTTCGTTATACGCGAACCCGAAAATGCCTGCAAACAAAGGGTTTCAGCGCACCGTAATCAACTTGAAAGTGGTGCTCTTGTGGTATCAAAACACTCGTTTACGATGAGCATAATTTTCAGAAAAATTCCCTGTTTGACTTGACAAAGCAGTGTGTTGCGAGGCTTAATAGTAGGCGTTTTTAAATGTCAGTCAAAGCAGAGCAAGGCGAGTTCATGCAATTCACTTTGCTTCTCCAGGAAGGCATGAGTGTGGCTAGCAACCTAGCTCGTATCCGAGGTGCAATGGGCGGCAACAAAGTCACCCTGATCGCAGTAGCGAAAAGCGCCTCGCTTACACAAATCGAAGAAGCATTCGAGAATGGTGTCACCGAATTTGGTGAAAACAGGATCCAGGATGCAATCGATCGGCGCAATAAATTGCCCGAGAGTATTGCCGCCAATTGCAACTGGCATTTTATCGGTCATCTGCAGACCAACAAGGTGAAGAAAGCCGTTGGGTATTTCCAGCTTATCCACTCGGTCGATTCGCTTCGATTGGCTTCTGAAATTTCTTTAGAAGCTAGTAAAAAAAATATGGTGCAATCAGTACTAATTCAAGTTAAGATACTTACTGATGATACTAAATCTGGTTACACCCCAGAGACGTTGAAGAAAGAGATGGCTGATTTGCTTAAGCTGAGCAATATCAAAATCGAAGGACTGATGACCATCTCACCTCTGATCGAAGACCGTGAGACATGGTTTGAATGCTTCAACGGACTTAGAAATCTGCGAGACGAACTGGCGGAAAAGCACTCAGTCGAACTGAAAGAACTTTCGATGGGTATGTCAGCCGACTGGCTGGAAGCAGTGGAAGCAGGATCGACAATGGTCCGACTCGGCAGAGCGATATTTCAAGTTTGAACCCCGCTACAAGCGGATTTTGGATAAGGGAAGGAAAGCAAAGTTATTTCGGCGAGAGGGTAAGGAGGGACGCAGTGAGCATAGTTACAAAGCTAAAAAGTTTTTGGTTCGGTCCGGCAGACAACTACGACAGAGAAGATTTCGAAGACCTCTTCGACACAACTGACGAAGTGTATGCCACCAACGGGCAGCTGGCATTGGACAAGGCACCGATGGACGCGGTAAAACCGCCAGTCAGACAGCCTTCAAACAACTACAGCAGCCAGGTCGTGACGCACCCGAGTGCTCAAGCAGCCAGCGAAGTGCTGGTAATCGAGCCGCGTCAATTTGAAGAGTCGATCGACATCGTTGAGCATCTTCGCGGTCGCAAATCCGTTCTGCTCAACCTTCACATGCTGGACAACGAAAACAGCCAACGTGTAGTTGATTTTCTCTCTGGCGCTTGCCATGCCATCGACGGTCATCAGCAACGCATCGGCGAAGGTGTATTTCTGTTCGCACCATCCTCGGTGGTAATCCAGTCCGAATCGACGTCCTCCAAAGCAATCAAGGACGCATTCTGGAATAAAGCGACGACCATCTAGTCCATCAAAAGACATCCTACGGAATCAGTGAAGAGCCGCCCAAATGGCGGCTCTTTTATATGCGATTATGTTTCATCGCAATCCGATCGCAGACCTGCCTGCATGCCATTCGTACTTATATATAAGGATGGAGAATTTCTTTGGCATCACAGGTGATGCCAGACAATTATGTTTCATCGGTCCAGACGGGACGCTCTATTTGATGGCGTTGGCGAACCAGTTACTCGGATTACTCGCCGCCTTGTTGCAATAGATACTGAAGTGCAGATGAGGACCGTTTGCTCGACCGGTTTGCCCGATGCGTCCGATCAATTCGCCGGCTTTTACTTGTTGCCCTTTGGTGACGTGCAGTTTTTGCAAATGGATGTAAAAGGAAACGATGCCCTGTCCATGGTCGATAGCAACGCAGTTGCCGTGAAGCTTGAATCCAGTTCTAGCCAGGACCACAACGCCAGGAGCGCATGCCACTACAGGCGACCCCAATCCGCCTGCAAAGTCCAAGCCGGAGTGAAAATAGTCCTTGAGAAATTTGCCGTTGACTGTGCGGCGCACCCCAAACGGCGTTGAGGTTCGAGCCTTTGATGGTCGAGTGAAATCAGTGGTCCAAAATCTTTGGGCAGAGCAGGTTTCCTTTGCCGCGTTCACCGCCTCTTCCTCACCCGGAGAGGTGTCGAAATTGTCCTTCGATTTCGGCAAGGTCAAATATCGCATCGGAAACTTGCCGTCCAAGACCTTCAGCTTCACCGATGCATTGTCATTCTTGAGCGTATAGACGCCGGGATCCAGTTCCAGAGACGGCGCCAGAATAGCTTTGTATATATGTTGTCCATCTGCCTGTCCCTGAGTGTCGGAGAATGGAAACAATTTATAGGTCTGTCGCGCGAAGGTAAAGGTCGGAGCGTCCTCGGCCGTCTCGGTCTTGTAAGTGACTTCTATCGGTTGCCCTTGCTTTGCGGAGGAGGAGGAAAGCGAAAGCTCGGCGCAATCGGCAGCAGTAAATGTTGACAGCAGAACTGCCAGGGACAAACTCGTCCCATAGAAGCGGTGCAAGACTGAATTCGATCTTGGCGAATTGGTCAAATTGAGGGATTCCTGGAAGAACTGAGCCGGACTATTTCTTTTTCTTCTCTGACTTCTCAGCCTTTTCTGCTTTCTCGGTCGGCACCAACTGGTCGATGGCATCGGTGAGAGCATCTACCTTTTCCATTGGAATGGCAACGCCCTTCTTAGTCGGCTTTTCTTCCTGGTCCTTGTCGAGATACCATTCGCGAATGTGCAGATATCTGGTGCCGCGGTATTCACCAACATATACGTTGATCGACTCACCGCGTGCCTTTTCGTGTACAGTCACTCTTTCATCCAGCGACCCGTCGGATGGACCGATCTGAGCAATGGCATCCTTCAATGCTTCGCATTTCTCCACCGGCAGTGCCACACCTTTCTTGGTCGGCTTCTCTTCTTGATCTTTGTCGAGATACCATTCGCGGATATGCAGATATTTAGTGCCGCGATACTCGCCGATGTAGACGTTAATCGTCTCGCCTCGAGCCTTCTCATGAACAGTGATACGCTCTTCCAATGGATGTTCCTCCTCACCACTAAGTCTGAGAGTTTTGTTCTTAACCGATTTATCGGCGACTCAAGACTTCTTTACGGGTCAATTTCCTTCTTCA
>CAZBOX010000209.1:0-10854 GCA_964493595.1 uncultured Candidatus Obscuribacterales bacterium
AATGGCTCTGGTAGCCGGTGGCGCCGCCGGATTCTTCTTGATGCGCTGGGCGAAGCCCGATTCATTCAGAAAACGCGACACTGAAAAGCTGGAAGCCGACCTTGAAAAGGCCACCAATCTGGCACAACAACTGCACAGTAAAATAGGCTCGCTGGAAGTGAAGCTCGAGTCAATTGCCAGAAAGGCCGGCGTCTCTGGAGCATCTCTTCTCGTATCTATGATCGAGGAGAAATCCGCCAGCGAGCCCAAACTGAAGAACCTCGATTCAGTAGCCACAGAAATTGCAGCTAAAGAGAGTCAGAGGGAAAGAGCACTCGAAGAGCTCGGTATGTTCTTCAAGAAGGCTAACATTCCGGCGGGTGAAATCTCGCTTGAAAGAGCGAAACGTCTCAGTGAAGATGTAGCTCAGGCAGTGGAAGAGGGACGCTCGATTCAAACTGCAACCTGGCAGCAACGGCAGATGTTGCAACAGATTGGCACCATGCAAGGAGAAATAGACGAGATAGAACGCAGCCTCGAGCTCGTTTTTTCGCAGAATAACATCAATGAAGTATCGCTCGAAGATTCTTACCATTGCTTTGAAAGAATGATCGACGCTCACTACTCTGCGCGCAATATACAGGCTCAAATCGACCGTCTCACCGAAGATTGTCTGGGCGGACAAGCATTCCCTGATACGACAAGTTATGTTGCTCACCTGGAGCAGCGCGGTAACGATTTGAAGATCCGTATAAGCACTCAGTCTTCGGTAAAACTGACGAACTCTTCGCAAGGAGGGGACTCGGCTTTGCGCAACGACTTGCTGGTCAAAGTCCGAGTTGCTGCGAAGGCTTTAGACGATAGCTATTTGCCTGTCCTTGATCAGATAGAAAACGTGGCAAGAGAGTTGTCCAATGCCAGACATTCGAAACTCTCTCTTGAATTGGCGAGAAACACCTTGCGTAAGCTTTCCGGTGAGACGTACGAGAATTGGTCTCAGAAGCTCAATGCAATCGCCGACGAGATTGTCGGAAAGCTCGATCTTGAATTCGAGTCACTGCAATTCACCTCTGATTTGAATTTACTTTTAAAACGCCGTGGTGATGTTGACACTATTGACTCGTCGAAATTCAAAGAGCGAATGTCAGTAGGTACGCGTGAGCAGTTGCACTGGTTGGCCCGGGTTGTCGTATCCCGTTTTCTTTCCAAAGACAATCCCCTGCCGATTGTTCTTGATGAGCCGTTCAGTGAATCAGACGACGAACGCTTTTTGCACATAATGCAATTCGTTGTTGATGTCTTGACTCGCGATCACCAGGTGATTATTTTCAGCTGCCACCGCCAGCGCCACCAGTGGCTTGCTGACCAATTGAGTGCAGAACAAAGGCAGAGACTACTGTTTTGCAGCCGAGTCAAAGCCGTTGCATCGCCTTGAGCTTACTGGAGCAGGCCTCTCGCTTTTGCATCCTTGTAAACAGCTTGTGTTTTGGTTTTCGCCGCTTTCATAGCGGCATCGCTCCAGTCGGCTTTATTGCCATTTTTAGCCGCCAGCCAGGTGATTACGCTGTAGGATGCCGTTGTCACATCAGAGCCGGCTAAGAATTCATTCAACAACATGTGTTCCATGGAGTCCCGCGGATATGCCTCGGTTCTGCCTCTCAGCGTTTCAATGTCGTTGACCTGATCGTATTGCGGTCCTTTGTTCTCGCGCTCTATTTCTTCGCGTTCTAGCTCTTCTATGCGCTCTGAATTATTTCCAGCAATGAGGCGGTCTAATGTCGGGTTCACATCTACCGCTTCATAATCGACCAAAACCAGTTTGCCGGTCTTCAGGCTCATGCCGTACTGGAATCCGCCCTCGGTGCCAGGGTCTCTTACTGACACGCCTGCTTTTGCCAGCTTTGCCTGGAAGGCGGGCCAGAGGGCTTCGTCATAGTGCGGCGTGACCAGTTCTTGTACGTAAGCAAGTACGTCCCTTCCTGCTGGGTCTGACAGTTCCCAATGCTTGCCGTTCAGGAGAATCTTTGCGTCATATGGACGCGAGCCCCAGCTATCATTCCAACCGCCCTCGTAATTAGACGCAATCTTGAGCGCGCCACCATCTTTGAGTCCTTCTTGCGGTGCCAGTTCAATGACGTATGCGTCATTTCCTCTGTCTATGTATCTTGCTACTTTGAATTTCGCAAGCCGCGTGCCTTTCAGCGCTTCGTGATATGACTCTTCTCCTGAGCCTTTGAGAAATTCTCCGACGGACTTCATTTTGCCGACCATGCTTTCGGTCCATTTGCCGTCGAACCACATCTGTTTTTCGGCTTCTGTGAAGTTCTGGCCTTCTTTGAACTCTAGCTTGCTGTAATCGTACTCTGGTCCTCCCTCTCCGAGTTTTTTCGGAACACCTTCTCTTGCCCGCACTTGCTGTTCTTCGGGCGCGAAATTAAGGCGATTCTTTCCGGCGCGCATGAAAACAGGCGAAGTCTCGCTGTAAGCTTGAGCTCCCAGCACTGATTTGCCGGCCATAGTCGGATCGAGGTAGCAACTAGCGATTAGATCAGCTAGTTTTGCAGACTCAGGAATAGCAACTTTTCCTGTCTTGTTGTGCTGGACCAGAAGGCTCTGCTCCGGTCCATACTCGTGCATTCCTAAGAATCTCTTGATTCCTTTTCCGGCGCCCAGATGTTCGCGCACGGTGAGCATGGTTTCACCGGAGCGCTGGAAATTCTCCAGCGCTTTTGTAAGTGCGCGCTCTCCGCCTACAACTTTGAAATCTCTTCCGCCATTCTGGTCTGCTGCACCATTGGCAGTGTCTTTCGTCTTTTGCCATTCGAAGTTTTGCCGACCGCTTTCGAACTGGCCTTTCAGCCCATGAACCGTGCCAAAGCCCAGACCAATGACGCCCATCGTGAACGCCGACTCTTTAGTCTCCTTCCAGGATGCGAATTTCGCATCGGTGGTTGCAGACTGACCGAAATTTGAAAGCGAGTCGAATTTCAAGTTCTGCAAGTATTTGTGCGAATGGGCGCTCACGCCACCAGCCGCAATACCAGATGCGAATCCACCCATGTAAGGATTTTTGATCATAGAGGCGAATCTGGAGGTTTCCGCGCCGACGCTTGGAGAGAATCTAGTCGCCACTCCATGCATGACGCCCATGGTTATGGCTCCGTTCACACCATTCAAACCCTTAGCCAGAAGGAATGGCCGCTCGTCGCCCTGTTCGACAGGTCGAAGCAAAGAGTCGTGAACGGCGCCAGTCAGAACCGCTTCCTTCATGGTCAGACCAAGCACGGAGCGCTGAGTCAGCTTTTCTGCCAGCTGAACCTCGGACAAACCTGCCCGTGTCACGCTTTTCACGGCTTTGCCGGCGAGCATGAAAGGCACCAGCATGCCAACCGCGTTGCCGCTCTGTTGCGCCCAGTAGTTGGATGTTCCGTATTCTGCACTTTCAGGTGCTTTGAGATAGCTTATTTGAACGTTGGGCAGCATAGTCGAGCCCAAGCTCTTGTCCGCCAGCTGGACAACTGCGTTAATGGGAGTCTGTATCATCGAGTGTCCGGCTGAGCGCATGAAGTCTTCTAAAAGACCATTATGTTCAGCCGCCGGCTTTGGTTTGGTTTGCAGCTCGGCGAGATAGGCGTAATGCTCCGCCATCGCCTCACGGTTTACAGTCGAAGGATATTGATCGGATCCCATAGCCCTTTTCCAAACGCGCAGAGGTTCGGACACCCCGAATCCATTATCTTCATACCCAAGGCAGGGCGTTTTAAGACCGCTGCTGGGTACCCGTCTCGCCAGGAGATCCCTACTTTAGAGGCTAAATGAGGCAAAATTGTGAAATTTACTGGCGGCTGGCGCTTGCCTGAGCGGGTTTTGGCAAGGACATGCGCACAACAGAATTGTCGTCCTGCTGGCTGACATAAAGATTGCCGTCGCGGTCCAAAGTCAGGTAATAGGGGGACTTGAACCCCGTACCGATGATGGTCGAAATGCCAGCCGGGTTGATTCTGGCAATGGTTCCGCTCGAATAGTTGGCGACATAAACGTTGTTCTGGTCGTCTACGGTTACCCCAATTGGTCCTTTGAAGTTGGCGCCTGAGCTGAACACGCTGCGGCTGCCGTCGGGACTGATGCGGTCGATGCTATTGGTTGCGAAATTGGCGATGTACAGGTGCCCTGTGCGATCGAAAGCAAGACCAGATGGGGCATTGAAGTTTGTGGCAATGACGCGAACCGTGGAATTGGCCAGAACAGGAGACGGGTTGGTCGCCGTGCGCACGGGGGCCGCCGGCGGCACCGCTGCGACAGCTGGTTGCTGGGCTGCATAGGTGGGCTGCGCTGGAACGTAACGTGTGGCTGGTTCCTGTACTTGGGTCTGTGCCGGTGGTGAATATGCAGGAGGCGCATAGGCCGGCGGGCTGTACGCGGGAGGCGAGTATGCGGGCTGTTGCGCCTGTGCGGCAGGAGCGTATGCCTGCTGCTGTGGCTGCTGTACCGGTTGTGTGGCTACAGGAGGGGGGTTCATCCCGGCCAGAGGCAAATCATTATTGAGTGGGGCGGCTTCGCCAAGGGACGAAGAGCGTTTTTGAGCATCGGCAAAGTGCGGGTTGCTCGGCGGTATGGCAGCCAGGTGAGGGCGCGCCTCTGCCCCTCTGCCGAGATCCATCAAGCAAATGGCCAGTTGATAGTGAGCGTCGGGATCTTGTGGCTTTACCCTCAAAACTTCCTGGAAGCGAGGGACGGCTTCTTTCAATCGTTTTTGAGACTGATAGAGCATGCCGAGATTATATTGGGCATCCGGCAAGTTGGGATCGATGTCGCAAGCTCGACGGAAGAAAATGATGGCTGCCTCGGTAGAGCCTTGTTTGTAAGCGTTCAATCCGAGGTTGTACATGCTTATGGCTTGCTGGTTGGTCCCTGAGCCCGGTGCCTGGGCAAATGCCAGCGGCATTGAAAATGCTGCCGACAGTGACAAAGCCAGTAAAATCTTTCCTTTTGCCATTTTCTAAAGTCTCACAAAACCGTCAAAAGCTCATCATAACCACGTTTACGAGTTTCTCGCCTGCATCCATTTGGACATAAATCTTCCGAATCTGCCTGGCCGCAAGGTTTCTTTTTTTTCGTCCCTCGTAATATGCTGTAAGAATGGGTATATATCACACTACTTCTTAGCACGCTCACAATTATGGCAGGTGGTTGTGGTTCAAAAGCGCTCTCTTGCCTTATTTCATTAACAGTTTTTGCCGAAAAGCCGGTCTAGTCAAAAAGGAAGCCTCTTGTCATGAGAACCATGGGTCATATCATAACCTCGGCAGGCATAGCTTCGCTGAGTTACTGGCGTTATCGTTCGCGTCCGGCAGCCCTGGCCAGCTTTCTGGTTGGTTGGCTCATTGATCTCGATCACCTGGTCGATTATGTGCGGGCTCATGGCTGGAAGCCAAATTGGGCGCGTTTTAATGAAGCTGCTCATGAAAATTACAGCGGCAAGCTCTACCTGCCGCTTCACTCATACGAGCTTCTGGCTCTTTTCTTTCTGCTTTTCCGCGGACCAACCCGCCATCCCTACCGCGTGGGTGTGACTGTTTCTATCCTGACTCACCTGCTTCTGGACCAGAAATGCAATCCGGGCAGGAGAGCCTCTACCTATTTTTTGACCCATCGAATTCGCAAGCGGTTTGACGCTCGGCAGATCTTGAACGGATAATTGCAAGGTTTCGCTGCAACCTGCTCCAACGGAACCCGGTTTCGTCGAAACTTTTTTTCGCCGAGCTTGCTTTCGTGGGGCAGATTTTATGGCTACTGTTTTTAGTCCTTTGAGAATGGCAGCATGTCGGATCTTGATCGCGTTGCTTTCTGTTCTTGCCCTTGCATCAGCATCGCCTTCAACGGCTGAAGCAACAGAAGCAGCATTGTCCTGGGAACCATCTCGAACACTGGTGTTCGTCGTTGGAGTACTGAAATGGCAGGATAAAAGCTATTTGCAATTTACAGCCAAGGCGCGCCGCGACGCCCAGTTGGTCGAATTTTTCAGAGCGAAGGGCGTGCCGGAAAGTAGAATCGTCTACCTTTGCGACAGCGAAGCCACTTTACGAAAAGTCTATGGCGAATTCGATAAATTGCTCGAGCAATCAAATCCTGGTGATACTTTGATCTTCTATTACTGTGGTCACGGTTGGCTGGACGACAATCAAGAAGGCTATTACGCAAACTTTGATGTGAAAACGAACGACAATGCAATTGCAACTACTAAGATCGCCAGCAAGTTGAGAAACAAATTCCAGGGATCAACGGCGCTGTTTTTTGCAGATTGTTGTACATCCGGATCGATAGCGAATGCTCTTTCGAAAAATTCCGGCAGCTATACCTGGGGCATGTCCACGTCGGTAAATCCTGACGGTGGCTCAACCAGCAATTGGACGTTTTCCCAGGCTCTTCTGGATGCTTTGAATGGACACAAGTTTGTAGACACAAATTTGGATGGACTGATCAGTTTTAGCGATCTACAAAAATATGTCACGCTCGAAATGAAACGTATCGACAATCAGGTTGCAGGATCCAGCAGCGGCAACGGCTTCTCTGGTGCGAACTACAACTTAGCAAAAGTTGCTGACCCGAATGAACCGATTCCGCGCCTCGTAGAAGTGAAGTGGGGCGGCAAATGGTGGAAAGCGAAGGTTCTGGAAACAAAAGACAAGCAAGCAAAAATTCGCTGGGTGCAAATAGGCTACGACACAGCCAGTGATGACGAATGGCATCCATTCAGCGATGTTCGAGAGACCGGTGGTGCTCCTTTCAACGGCATGGCTTCTGCCACCGCGCGTAATGACTTCAAAGTGGGAGATACTGTCGAAGTTCTCTGGAAGGGCGACTTCTATAAAGCAAAGATTTTGAAGTCAGAAAATGGACGCTTCTACATCCACTACATCGATGATGATGACAGCTGGGACGAGTGGGTCGATCTTTCGCGCATGAAGTAACTCTCCTTGCATGCAACAAGGGAGATGCAAATGCATCTCCCCTGAAAAGTGGCTTGCAGCCTCTTACTTTTTTGCTTACGCAGGCACGTTGAACGAGCCTTCGCCGATCGGAGGATAGATATCTTCTTCCTCTTCCTCTTCTTCCTGCACTTGGGTGTGGCCTTGGAAGCCGGTACCGGCAGGGATGAGTCGACCGATGATGACGTTTTCCTTCAAGCCGCGCAGCCAGTCCTTCTTACCTTCGACCGCTGCTTCCGTGAGGATACGGGTCGTTTCTTGGAAGGATGCAGCCGAGATGAAGCTTTCCGTATTCAAGCTGGCTTTGGTGATACCGAGCAAGACGGGGGTGAAAGTAGCTTCGCGGATGCCTAGTTGTCTGCAACGCTCGTTCTCTTGATCGATCGTGTAGCGCTCCATCAGTTCGCCCGGCAGAAGGATAGTTTCGCCCGGCTCGTCGACACGCACCTTGCGGGTCATCTGACGAACGATAACTTCGATGTGTTTGTCGGCGATTTCTACACCTTGTGAGCGGTATACGGACTGTACTTCGTCCACCAGGTATTTCTGCGCTGCTTCGATGCCGAGCAAGCGAACAACGTCGTGCGGGTTGGGCGGACCGTCGGTAAGTGCCTTACCGATCGGAATGTCTTCACCGTCTTCGACAACGATGTTCAGTCCGGCAGGAATGATGATTTCCTCTTCTCCGGCGTCCGGGTAGACGACATAGAGACGATTGACGTCATCTTCGCTGACGACTTTGGCGCGTCCGGCGCGTTCAGCCAGAATGGCGTTTTCTTTTGGCTTTCTGGCTTCCAACAATTCTTCGACTCTCGGAAGACCCTGAACGATGTCCCCGGTCTTCTGTCTTTCGAAGATGAGTGTTGCCAGCAAGTCACCTCTTTGTACCAGTGCTCCGTCCTCACTTTGCAGTTGAGTATTGACAGAGATAAGGTACGGACGACCTTTTCTGACAAAGTAGTCGGTGCCTTCGACTTTGACGACTTGTCCGGAGACGGTCGACGGAGTCGACTTGGTGAGCGGATCGCCTTGTTTGACGAGATCGCCTTCTTTTGCGACTGCCGCGCCTTTGCCCTTGTGCAGAACTTGTTGTTCTTCAGTAATGAGCAAGATACGGCGTTCGTCGGTCTTGGACAATTGCACTCTGGCTGCCGACTTGGTCAACACTTGTGTTGTTGCCACAGCCGATTTCGCTTCGACAATGTCTCCGTGCTGTACGGACAGCAAGGTGACGTTGATATCGTGTTCGCGGCGCAGCAGAATGTTTTCTTGAACGACGATGTTGAGGTCATCGGTGATTTCCACCAAGCCTTTCAAGGTCGCCAATTGTCCCTGCATTTGCAATACCAGCGAGGTGCGGGTCAATTGTGCACCTTGCAGGTTGCGGACTTTTTCTCTGTCGCGGAACAGCAACTGAGTGACCGAGCGCAGTGAAATCTTCTCGTCGGTGGCTCTGTGCTTGAATTTGGTTTCGCGCGGCTCGATCCAGTATTCTTCGACCGGACGGACGAGGAGTTGCATGGTGCCGTCTTCGCGCTCGATGACGTTGACGATCTTGCGATCTTTGTACTTCATGCCTTCGAGGATTTCGGTACCAGGATCGACGATTTGACCTTCCTGTACTTTGACTTCGGTCGGATCGCCAATACCGTGCAAGTCGCCCGGACGAATGATTACTTCGTGGATGATGTCGTTATCGGCAACGATTTCGACAACACCGTCCATGTGAGCGAATACGTCTTTGACCACTTCCTGTCCGGCTGTGACCAACTCGCCTGTCTCGCACATCTTGAGCGAGCTGTCCTTGGAGATGAAGTGCACTTCTTCCGGAACGAAGAGGACGCGACCAGGCTTGGTTACGACTCTGCGGTCATCGATTTCTACGCCGTCATAGATGATCTCACCACCGGTGGTGACGACATTGGTGCCGTCCTCGACCAGCTCAGCGACGATCTTGCCGTTTTCAACAATTTCGCCTTCAGCAATCTTGAGCGTGTAGGCTTCTTTTTGTTTATTGACTCTCCAGGTATAGCCTTGTTTGGCTCCTTCGAGTTTGGCATTGCCTGCGCCGACAGAAGCGATGACGATATTCATCTCTTTGCCTTTGACGAGGCGGGTGACGGTCTTGCGACCGCTCTTCACTTGTTCTGTTTCCAGTTCCGGTCCGAATCTGACTTCACCGCCGTGTTCGGTTGTGATTTGGATTTCGGCAAGAACATCATGAGCATTTACATCCTGTCCGTCTTTGACGACTACGTGAGCGCCGGACGGCAAGTTGTATACGTCCCCTTCCAGTACCCAGATGATACCGGCGCGGTTGGCGGTGCGGGAGATGTTGCCCTGACGGTCGCGTTTTTCGTCGGCCTGGAAGCCTGCGAAGGCGACACGACCGGAGATGTCAGCTGTGATATCTTTCGTGGCGCGCTCGGTCAAGTTCTTCTTCATGCCCGGCGGGTCGAACTCGGCGACTACCTGACCGGCGGAGATTTCCGAACCGGACGGAACCATCAAGAGGGCACCGACCGGCAGAGCGGTGGTGTCTTCTTTCTTCTCGTTGGCAAACTTGATGGAGCCTTCACGAGTGGTCTGTTCGACGATGTCACCGTAAGCGGTGCGAACCGATTTGCAAGGAATCTTGAATGTGAGAGTACCGGTGAGAGGTGCTTTGACCTGCACACGCGAAGATCCGCCAGCGACGGCGCCGCCGGTGTGGAATGTTCTCATGGTCAGCTGTGTTCCAGGCTCACCGATTGATTGCGCGGCGATGATACCGATCGCTTCGCCGACGTCTACCTGGCGCTTCGAGGTCATCGAATAGCCGTAGCACTTCTGGCAAACACCGTATTGGCTTTCGCAAGTGAGCGGTGAGCGCACTTTGACGAATGTTTGTTTCTTGAGCGCTTTGGCGTGCTCTTTCGCCCAGTTGACGCTAATTGACTCACCGGCTTTGGCTATTACTTCGCCTGTTTCGGTATCGACAACATCAACGGAGACACAACGACCGACGACACGCTCTTCCAGGTTGACGACTTCTTTGTCGCCTTCCTTGATCGGGTACATGTCGATGCCGCGTACAGTTCCGCAGTCGAGGTCGCGGACGATAACATCCTGCGCGACGTCAACCAGACGGCGGGTCAAGTATCCGGAGTCAGCTGTCTTGAGCGCTGTATCTACGAGACCTTTTCTTGCGCCGTAAGAGGAGATGATGTATTCGGTTACGTTCAAGCCTTCGCGGAAATTCGCTTTAATCGGCAAGTCGATGATCTGACCTTGAGAGTCAGCCATCAAGCCCCGCATACCGACGAGCTGACGGACCTGGGAGATGTTACCCCGGGCGCCGGAGAATGCCATCATGTATACAGGATTGAGGCGGTCGAAATTGTCGACCACTTCTTTCGTCAATTGGTCAGTGGTGGCAGACCAGGTGTCGATAACTTTGTTGTAGCGTTCGACTTCCGTGATTTCGCCGCGCTCGTAGCGTCTTTGTGCCGCTTCGATTTCTTTTTCCGCTGACGAGATCAATCCGCGTTTCGCTTCAGGAACGTCGAGGTCGTCAATAGAGATCGTAACGCCGGCTTTGGTGGCGAACTGGAATCCCAAATCTTTGAGAGCGTTGGCAAGTTCGGCTGTGCGAGCAGTGCCGTACTTTTCGTAGACAGTAGCCAGCAATTTGCCGAGCTTCTTCTTGTCCACTGTCTCGTTGATGAACTCCATTACTTCTTCTTTTTTAGGCGTCGTAACCATGGGTTCCTCTTTAGTGCTTTGGTTTGGTTAGCTTAGTTTTGAGGTTTGAAACTTCTTGTTTCGCAGGAGCCGTCAATTTCTCTTGCAGTTTGCGCTTTAGAAACTGACGCCACCCGCCGTGAATTAGTTGACCGAAGCGATC
>CAZBOX010000210.1:0-10851 GCA_964493595.1 uncultured Candidatus Obscuribacterales bacterium
CTTGCCGACGCTCATCATGATTTGATCGAGCACGCACTGAGCTTGCAGGAAAAAGTGCGCAACGGCGACATCAACCGCGACGAGGCAATCGATAGACTTTATTCCGCCCGCCGCTGCCTGGAAGTGATCTCGCATGTCGCGCACGATTCCATAGAAAGTCAATCCACACTGGGCAACCTGCTCTCCGCCGCCGGTTTTATAGAAGACAAGGATATCGAACTGGCGATTTGCGTCAGTCAAGAACAGAAAAAGGACCTCGGCGACTCGCTCATCGAGCTCAACTGGGTGAAAGCACAGGCCGTCTACGCCGCCCTCGAAATACAGCGCTTGATTCGCACCGAAAAAATTTCAATCAACCAGGGCATTCAACAACTCAGGCGCCTGCGAGCCGAAATTGGCATAGCTGAAGGTGTTCCTACGCAACCGGAAGCTCAAGAAGAGCGGGATTTGACTTTCTATTATTTCCTCAAGCTTGCCGGCGTCTTGCCGAAATGCAACGACAAAGCAGCCCAGGAAGCGATTTTTCCTAAGGACAGATTCGAGTCTCAGCTCGAGGAGACATGGCAGGAGTTGAAAGCCACCCCCAACTCGCCCAGGTTGCCGGAGGATGTGCGCGATATGCTCTCGCGATGCGGTTTTCTATCTGAAGAACAGCAGATTATGGTGCAAAGAGCGGGCAGAACATACAAACAATTCCGCGAGCGCAGAATGAACATAGAGCAAGCGCTGATTCAGTTTCACCTGGCGCAATCGTCATCGGCAGAGCCCGGTCCATGGTCGGGCACCTTCCCAAGCTTGCCGATTTTCTGATTGTTGCTTTCAGGCAAAAGAGCAGTGGGAGAATTGAATCAGACTCTCACTGCGCTTCCGGCCATGCGCTCTTTTATCTGCTTCAGACTGGTTCTAAAGTCCAGAACTGAAGCCGGTCTATCGTCAGGCTTTTTCTCCAGACACTTCAAGATCAAATCATCCAGCTCCCTTGGAACATCGTATGCAGGAGAAAGCGGCTGCGGCTTCTCGTTCATCACCTTATTGAAAGTTTCGAGAACGGAATCACCAAAGAGCGGTGGACTGCCGCTAAGGCATTCATACATCACGCAACCCAGCGCATAAATGTCTGTGCGCGCATCAGCAGGGTCGCCCACGCACTGCTCCGGACTCATGTACATGGGGCTGCCGGCGGAATTGCCCTCGCGCGAAATCTTCTGCTGCATTATGGACTGCTCGCTCTCCAGCATTTTGGCGAGCCCGAAATCGACAACTTTTACAAGTTCGCGACCTTTGACATTTTCGCTGATCATTATGTTGGCAGGCTTTATATCGCGGTGCACCACACCATTATCGTGCGCGTTGATAAGCCCATCGGCGACCTGAAGAATAATAGTTATCATCTGGCCGACAGAAAGCCTTGAGCGCTCTCGTATCAGAACATCCAGACTTTTGCCATCGATAAAATCGAGAAGAAGAAAAGGCACACCTTCCAAAAATCCACATTCGTGAACGGTCAAAAGATTCGGATGCTGCATACGCGCCATCGCCTGAGCCTCTCTTTGAAAGCGCTGAACAAATCGCGCATTGCCCAAAAGATGCGGCTGCAAAAGTTTGAGCGCCAGAATTTTGTCAAGCACGATATGACGAGCCTTATAAACAGTGCTCATTCCGCCGGCACCAATATATTCGACAATTTTGTACTTGCCGTCCAGAATCTGTCCTTCTAATTTGTCAACGACTCTCATCGGCAAATCATCGTCTGGGCAGCTGGCAACAGTGGCCGCCAGTTGTTTTGCACACTTAGGACAAACTGCATAACGCGGACTGAAGCCTATCAAATTTGCAGAAGCCGCACCGCGGCCGGTACCGGATGACATTTCAGAAGAAAGGTCGGCGAGCTTCTGCTCGGTGTCGCGCCGCAAGTTTTGCTCTCGCCTGTAGGCATAGACAAATTGAGAGATAACGACCGACACAGCTGCCAGCAAATTGAGCACACTGAGAGCCGGAGCCGCTGTATTCTCATCAATTACATGTGCAGAAACAGCTCCGGCTTTGAGAGCAGTGAAAGCCGGAAGAAGCACCATCAAAGCAAAGAGGCTACGGCGCAGCGCCGTGCCAAGCATATCCGGCTCCAGAAGAAGAGAAAACCATCCTGAGCCCGGGCGCAGAGAGTACACAGCAAACGACAATACAAGCGTCGATGCCGCCAGAGTGACTGGAACTTTGATACACCCCCAGAGACCGCAAAATTCCGGTATACCCTGGAGAAATCCTACAACCGGCAAAAGAGCAACCGCTCCGGTCACAGTCAGGAGCACTTGCCATAAAGGATCCAGACTAGCCCTGTGCAAAGTCATGAGAAACAAGCTTGTTGCGACAAGCAAAATTCCTATGGTTCCATCCGGCGTCAGCTGTCCCGGAAACTGAAGAATCACTCCATTTGCGAATTCGCCGGAAAGCGGCAAATTGAACCAATCCCAGTCGGCTTCTTGAATCGACTCCAGTAGTTTGAACGCGCCGGTAAGTGCTGTAATCAGAGAAACACCGGCGCAAAAATATCGAATTGGTCTGCTCTCGGGAAAGGAGGCAAGCAAAACTACCAGCCCGGACAGCACCATATATGATACCGCCGCGCCAAAGGGAACCGCGAATCCCAGAAGCATCTTCAACGGGTGAAGATCGCTGTACCAGCCGATCACCACGACAAGACAATAGATAAACACGAGACTTCCGGAAATTATCGCGCTCAGCCGAAAAGAATCCAGAAGACGCGGCTTTGCTTCAAGCGTATGCGGGATCATCGGCTAATTCTCTTGTTGCTGCTTATCAACGAGCGAATCACCTGGCTTTCATTGCTCTTTCAAGAGCGGCTTGATAAACATTTTTCGTCTTAGGACCAGTCAGATATTTTATACACTTCCTGTCGGCAGAGAAAAATCCGACTACCGGTACAAACTTCAAATTGTCGTTGTAGAACCAGAGAACGCCGTTTTTCTCTGCGAGCGCTCTTGATTGCGCAGAATGCTCGTCTCCCGTGTCTATTTCCAGATATGAAACCGACTGAGCGTACTTCGACTGAACTTCCCTTACAGTCGGTCGGACCTTGTCGCAGGTAAACTGACAATGGGGGTCGTAAATGAAGACGA
Organism: uncultured Candidatus Obscuribacterales bacterium; assembly: GCA_964493595.1. Taxonomy (GTDB): domain Bacteria; phylum Cyanobacteriota; class Vampirovibrionia; order Obscuribacterales; family Obscuribacteraceae; genus QKMZ01. Next base: position 3,138 of record CAZBOX010000210.1, read on the forward strand.
CCAGCACTTTGCCCTTCGAATCTGAGGCAGCAACCGGCTTGCTGTCCGCGCAAGCAAGCGGGCAAGTTGAAAGCAAACAGCAAAACACGAACAGCAATGATTTAAAAAACCGCATAACACCCCCGACCGACCATTGCCATCATACCCGCAATAAGCGAAAAAAATGGTCGCTGAAAGGTGTGTCTAATCTGAGTGGCACGAGTCCGGAGCGTCCGCGCTCGACAGACTATTTAGCGGCGTCGGCGGGAGCGTCATTAACAGGCGTGCCTGCATCTGAACCGCCGGAAGGCGCGCCTGAGGCTTCTTTCGTGGAGCCTGGCTCGCTTTCTGCCGGTGGAGCGGTCGTAACTGCAGGCTCCTCTATTTTGGCGCAAGTATTGACCACAATTTCGACGCGTCTATTGAGAGCACGACCGGGAGGATTGTCTTTGCCGTCCGGCTTAGTATTGGGAGCGACCGGCTTCTTTTCCCCATAACCGACAGTCGAGACCGCCCGTTTTTCCACGACGCGATGCTCCAGCAGCCAATTTCTTACGCGCTCGGCTCTGCGCTCGCTCAATTCCTGATTGTACTCATCCGTACCAACACTATCCGTATGACCTTCGATAAGAACGGGATGGAGTCCGGCATTTTCAATCATCGGTCCAAGCACTGTGAGGGTTTCCTCTGCTCGAGGAGTAAGGGTAGCTTTGTCGAATTCGAAAAGTGTATCTGCACCAATTAGAAAGCGCTGGCTGCACGGGTCCGACTTTGTCTTGATCGCCTGCAGTCCCTGAGGAGCGTTGATATTGCCTGGGTTTTGAAATTTGCCCGGAGTACCAATCTTACCAGGGTCCTTGATATCGCCGACATTCTGGTTCTTTCTCAGATTCGGATACTTCTTGTCGATATCCGAAAACCACTTATTGATCTTGTTGACGTCTTGAGCAAGTACAGGGGCAGAGACCAAACTTTGCGTGAGAGTACAGGCAACAAGAACCGCCAGACACTTAATATTCATCATTATCGCTCCCCAAGCAGTTCATTCAATTACTGCCCGGCAGTGCGCTTATAAAACTGTTGAAAGACAACAATGACAGAAAAACTTCAGTAGGGAATATGCCTAAATAGGAAGAATGCGATTTCCAGATCAGAACAATGTTCAAGGCTCAAGGTCCTATGAGCACTCACATAGAAAAAGCCCTCTTACTTTTCGAGCGCCGACCGGAAGCGGCGGCCAAGGAGGTGCTGGCGGCGATTGCCAACCAACCGAATGACTCGTATATGCACGCCCTTCTGGCTCTCTGCCTGATGAATTCCAGAGATGAAGAAAGTGCCTTCAAGGCAGCAAAAGATGCCATAAAACTTGACCCAGAACTCCCTTTTGCCTTCTATGCACTAGCAAAATGCCATTACGATAAGCGCAACATGCTGGAGGCTGAAGTAGCCATAGACGAAGCATTGCGCCTGGAGCCATGGAATTCAGATTACTGGGGACTGCTCTCTAATGTTCAGATCGAGAACGGCGAGCTTAAAGAAGCGCTCGTCTCAGCGGAGACAGGGCTGGAAATGTCCCCGGGCGATGTTCACTGTCACAATCTCAGGGCTCTTCTCAAAACGAAATTGGGTCACAAGGAAGAGGCAAAGGAATCGCTCGATACCGCATTAGCCGCCGACCCGGAGAATGCGCTCACTCACGCGTACCGTGGCTGGACTCTCATCGAACACCATAATCACACCGAAAGCATCAAGCACTTCCGCGAGGCATTGCGCATAGACCCGACCTTGGACTGGGCTCGCCAGGGCTTAATCAAAGCATTGCAAGTCAGGCATTGGGTCTTTCAGCTTCAGCTAAGGCTGGGTTGGCGCGGCTGCCTGATGATCATCTGCGGCTTTGCAGGACTTCTGGCCGTTCTAAACTATGCGGTTAAAGCACCACCAGGAATAGCTACAGATGTACTCCATGTCGCAAAAAATAGCTGCATTGGAGCGATTATCTTGTTTTTCTTGATACCGCTACTGCCGCACACGGTGCTTCTCGACCCCTTCATGCGCTTCCTTCTACTCTTCGATCGAGACGGCAGGCTGGCCATGACTCCCGAAGAGCGGAAATTCAGCATGCACCTGATGGGATTTATCTTTGCGCTTCCGTTGTGCATAGTTTTAGGTCTTACGCTTGCAGCATGGTGGGTGCTGGCGATACTTGTCTTTGCCTATTTCATGACGGTTCCCTTCACAATGAACCAGGAAAAACGCGACAAAAAACTATGGCTGACAATGGCAGCCTGTGCTTTTGCAGGCGGCGGCATCGCCTTGCTTTGCGTGGTGCCGCCAGTAGGACTGAGCGGGTTGAGAGTAATCTGCACTGTACATGTGATGAAGGCTCTATTGAGTGCAGGTGGCGTCAAAGCAGTCGTAGGCGCCATTGGTCTGGGCACAGCGGCAACGGCAATCAAGAACAAGGAAAAGCAAAAAGTACGTGAGCAAATGCTCGGCGATCAATCGAAAAAATAAAGGCTGCATGTTGAAAAAATTGCTTTTCTGGGAACTTTCAAGGTATCCGGATCTAAAAACTCCGGATGGGGAATGGCTAGCGGACTGATCGAGAGACCCACGCAGATGGCGACCGAAGAACCGGTATCCGTACTTCTGATTGGCGACAACCGTACTGATTACGTGACCATAAGACACCTTCTGGTCGACGAGACGCGCGGAGAATATCAAGTCACCTGGTCACGCACATTATCAGACGGACTGAATCTTCTTAAAACCAACACCTATCAAGTCTTGTTGTTCGATTTGACGACTTCAATCGGACAGAGTCAGCGAGCCTTCAGTGAGTTCTGGACCGAACTTGTTACCCAGCCCGTTATCGTAATTTGTCCACCGGAAAATGAAAGCGCGGCTATTGATGCGGTGAAAAGAGGAGCGCAGGATTATCTGCTCCACTCCCATATCGATCGCGAAAGATTGCACAGGGCGATTAATCTGGCCTTAGTGCGCAGCGCCCTCGTCAACGAGCAGAAGAAAAAAGCGGGTCTGGAAAAAACTATGGGTCTCAGCAGGCTCAAGGAAGACTTCATGGGGCTGCTCGCTAATGAGGTCTGGTTACCCCTTCTGGGCGGTCGCCTGGTGCTCGAACATCTGCTCGAGGGTTCGCTGGGAGATTTGAACGAGCAACAAAAGGTCGCTCTTTCACAGCTCAAGAAGGGCAACGAAGAATCGCTTGCAGTTACTCAAGAATTGCTTGACGTTTATACCTACGATCAGACGCGTCAGCAACTGGCAAAGTCCGATATCAACATGAAAGAGCTTATCGAGGTTTGCATACAAGAATGTGCACCGCAAAGTAAATTCAAAGGCATAACAGTGGCTGCCGATTTTCCTCAAGGCGTGCCGATTATCAAAGGTGACCCATCGGGCATCAGACGTGTGCTACTTATACTTCTGGAAAACGCAATCAAGTTCTCGCCCAATAAGCAGACTATCAACATCAATGTCGCGCAAGTTGAAGAGGGTGTTCAAATTTCCATAAACGACCGCGGCAGGGATATCGACCCTGACGACCAGAAGCGGCTATTCATGCGCTTTTGGGAGGGCGAAACCGGCCGAAAGTATTCCACGAAGTGCGGTATGCATATGTACTTGTGCCAGCGCATTATCGACTCCCACGGCGGAAAATTGGCGGTCAACAGCAAGCCGCAAACCGGCACTACTTTTATAGTGACTTTGCCAAAATGATTTTAGTGGTTGCCTCGCTCGCAAAGTCGCGATTGCAAAAACACTCTGCCTAGGAGTCGGCTGCATATGTACTGGCCAACGCCGCAGGACTACAACGAATCAGTTCAGATTCCTGAATATTCGTTCTGCGACAAGCAATTAGCCAGCGGTGTGCCGGAATTGACACCAATCGGTTTACCCAGGCCGATTACTGGAAATTTCGCCAGCGTTTATCGCTTCGATGTCGAGAATAAGAGAATCGCGGTAAAGTGCTTTCTTCGTTTTGTGCAAGATCAGCAGGAACGCTACAAAAAGATAAGCGAGTTTATAGCGGAAAATCCAACTCGGTTCATTGTCGACTTCGAGTACCTTGAAAGAGGAATAAGAGTCAAAACGGACTGGTATCCGCTGCTGAAGATGGACTGGGTAGAAGGTATAACCCTCGACCAGTACCTGCGCAAAAACGTTGGCAACCGAACTGCAATGGAAAAGATAGCAAAGCAGTTCGTGAACATGATGGGAGAATTGAAGCGTCTTGGTATTGCCCATGGTGACTTGCAACATGGCAATATTCTCGTACAACCAAGTGACATAAGACTCGTAGATTACGACGGCATATTCGTCCCTTCTCTTTCGGGAAAGGAGACCAATGAGCTTGGACACTCCAATTACCAGCACCCAGAGCGAAAAGTTCAGCACTTCTCTGCCGCCACCGATGATTTTTCAGCCTGGCTCATACACAGCTCGCTCTTGATACTCTCGCTCGATCCGCTGTTGTTCAAAAAGTTCGCAGGTGGGGACGAGTGCATTCTGTTTCGCCATACGGACTTGAAAGTTCCAGGCAAATCTCGTCTGTTCAGAGAACTGCTCAATCATCCGAACCAAGTCGTAAAGGCGCGCGCCGCTCTGATAAAGCGCCTTGCCGAGTGTCCTATAGAACGTATACCGTCTTTCTCAGAACAATTGCCGAGCGTTGATGATATTCCTATCGCTGTAAAAAAGCCGGGCATTTCGAACGCCGCAGCCCCACCTAAGATAGTGCCGACAAAAGGCAACTTTCCCGACTGGATGCTGCCGGATGATGTTATCGCAACAGTGTCGCAGCCAAATCCTGTCAGTGGTTCCGTGAACAAGCCCCACTCAAGGCCGATTCCATCACACTTAAAACAAGCACCCCGCCTGCCATCCGCCATAAAATGGCCGACCCTCGAGCAGTATGAAAAGTCCGTAGTTGCTCCGGCAAGCTCTTTCAAAGACCCGGAACTTGCTGGTGCCAGCCCATTCGTCAAACTCAAAATCAAGGGCAAAAATGGAATTGTCTATCAGTTGACCACCAAAGAAAAACAATTTGCGGTGAAATGCTTTATAGAAGAGCTGGCAAATCGCAAGGAGCGTTATGAAGAGATAGAAAAAATCAAAGCTGGTCCTATCGGTAAATACCTGGTCGACTACATTTACTTCGAGCAAGGGATAAAAGTCGAAGGCAACTGGTTCCCCTGCCTGAAAATGAGCTGGCTGCACGGGCAGACGATAGATAAGTATGCATGCGGGCTCTTGAGCGTTAACGACCGTGCCGCACTCGACAAGCTTATAGATGATTTCAGAGCGATGCAACGGATGTTTTTTGACAATGGTATCGCCCACGGTGATTTGGAACCTAGCAACATAATCATCGATTCGTCTGGGGCGATAAAGTTAGTCGACTACGATGCCATGTATGCACCAAATCTGAAAAATCTTGCCGGCGCCGAAACTGGCAGTCCTCTTTACCAGCATCCAACCCGAAATCCCAACCACTTTGGACCCTGGCTGGATAACTTTCCAGCCTTATTAATAGATAGTGTCCTCACCGCACTGGCTTCGACCGGGGGCATAGTTAACAATCCGAGCTGGGATGCATACCTGCAGATGGTCCGTCCACGCAACTGGTCGCAAAGCGATACGTCGTCACCGGTCCCACGAAGAAGCAGGCTAATTAAGGAAATGCAGATGACAAAAGTGGAGAAAGTGCCCCCCTTAAATACGGCGATTAAACTTTAATTCAACCGGCAAGATTGCGGTAAATACGCACATTACGCGGGGCGTTCACGATCTCTTCACCTTGCCGTCGATACGATCGGCAGTGACCTCCCACACATCACGAGATCATCCAATGAATAGAAACGATGGCGGGCGCACACCTGGCGAATTAACACGCGTGTCTGCAGACGGCTCAGCAGCTACTGCAATAGATCCCGGCGATTACTGGACAAGAACATCCACGCAACCAGACAACTACCAATTTTCTGGAGATAAAAGCGATAAGAAAGTCGCCGCCGCAACGAAGTCAGACACCGAGCAGACATATACGGTAAAAAGCAAAGACAGTTTGTGGTCCATTGCCAACAAAATGGTCAATGAATCAAATCACAAGGACAAGTCTGACAAATTCAAACTGGATGTTGTGAAAGGACTGGTCGAAAAGAACAAAGATTCGATCAAAGGGCTCGAGGCGCACCCAGACAAGATCAAAGAAGGTTGGAAGCTTAAAACCGACAGCGTTGAGGAGTTGGCAAAACTCGGACACGGCAAAGTCTTGCACACTACATACAAACCGCCAAGCGAGCGCAAAGAAAAAGACCACGCGCCAAAAGAGAGCGCGCCGCCCGCTGAAAATCGCAGACCAGCACATGCCCGCCGCGAGCGAGTCGAGGCTGGCTCACCGCAATACGGCGAGCCGTTGTACGGCGAACAACGCTACAGTCAAAGGCCTACGGATATGGGGCCGGCAAAAGACATAATGGGGATGATCGGCATGGTGGCCGGCAGCGCCATACTGGGCAATGTGCTGGGCAGAGGACAGGACTACAATCACTTCCGCTCGCGCCCCTATTACGACGACTACGGATACGACAGATATGACAGGTACGACCGATACGGTGGCTCGGGATATTACGACGGGGGCTATTACAGCAATTCGCGCTATCCCAACTACCAAAACTACAGACCACACCAATTTCAGCAATATCGTGAGCCTGTAAACTACTCGCATTACGGGCATCCGCAGCAAAATTTCGTTCTGCCGATTCAGCAAATGCAACAAAGTCAGTTCCGCATTCCACAGATACAGCAGCTTCAGCAGTTCCAAAATCATCCACATCATCAGCGAGATTGGAATGCGCAATACCAACAAAGGCTGCAACAGCAACAAATGCAGCAACAGTGGCGCCACCGGAACGCATAATCAGCGAGACGCCAATCAAATCAAGCAATCAACAAAAGAAATCAGTGCACTATTTGATGCACAAATTTGGCACGGCTCAATACGAGATTCACAAGTATGCTAAGCGAAACTTTGACCACGGCAAGCCAGACCGCGCAGTGTTTGCAAAGACTGCAATCGGTTGCACGCTTTATACCGAACGCACAGGGTTTTCTCCTGATGCTGCGTGCCATCACCGGTCGCTTCAACAAGTAAGCGAGTGAAGCCTCTGCGACGAAACTTCTGCTGGTGAATACTAAAGATGGAGCAGATGAGCAAGAAACTTCAGTAGTTGATGAACAGAATCAGACGCGTCTATAGCCGTAAAGTATCGGGCTCAGCACGCCAAATATGAAAATAATCGCCGGTCCTATCGTGTAGATAAGACTGGTCATCTCTGTTACAGCTTCCTTCGGCGCCGCTGTAAGCGCCATAACCTCATAGTAAAGGCTTGAAGAAATCGGGCTCAATAGCATGCCGACAACTAATCCTGCCGTAATTGAAGCAATTACTTTAGCGCCAAGTTTGTGCCCGGCAATCTTGTGAATGACCTTGCCACATAGCGCACCGGCAAAGTAGGGAATAATCAAGCCGAAAAACGACAGCCCGCCTTCCGGCAGAACAAAACGGTAAATCGAACCCAGCGCCACGCAGGACAGAACTGTACGAACCATAACCCAGGGAGTCACAACAATCAGGTGGCTCTGGAATTTACCTGAACAATCACGGCAGCGAAAACCAACCGGACACTGCACAAAACACTTGGAGCAAATT
>CAZBOX010000211.1:0-4157 GCA_964493595.1 uncultured Candidatus Obscuribacterales bacterium
TGAAGTTTGCGTCGAAAGCAATTGTTGTTTGATTATTTTGTGGGTCAAATATTTTGGTCATGAAAATCTTTGCGGGGCTCGCGCCGTCCGAAAGATCAAATTGCTGGATGCTGCCGTCGGGGAGCTGTCTTTGATAGATACCTCCTCCAAGGTTGACCAGAAGGGCTTGAGAGAGTCTGTTGCGCGTGTAGACTCCACCTGTCAGTGTATATACTTCGGAGTGTCCGTCTGCCAGGCGGACTGTTGCTGTTGAAGAGGCATCTACGGTCAAATAGGAAAGGTACTGAAACGACCAGTTATAGCCAAGATTGGTGAAGGAGAATGTAGCCGGTTGGTCTGCTTGAAGATAGTTGTAATTGACCTGAAAGGGGACAGAGCCTCCAATAGGGCAGGCATATGAGAGAGGGGTATCAAAAAGATGGAGGTCGCAAGTGGTTTGCATGACGTCGAATTGCATCATGCCGCCTTCTGAGCAGCCAGCTCCCCAGTTGCAGTCATAACAACCCATGTTGTCCGGCCAAACCCAGGGTACGCCCTTTCCGAATACTTTTGCTGCCTCTTCATTGGCGACAGCCTGCCAGCCCGATGGCAGCGGACCCGATGGAATCAGGGCATATCCGTCAGTTTCTGTGTCAAATACATCAGGAGTGACTAGAAAAGTTGCCTCTGCGCCAAAAGTAGGATCTTTCAGTTCGTAACGATTGCCTGTTTTGCCTACTACCGCGGCGTAGTGACCTAAATTCCAGTGTATAAGGCTTGGCACAACAACTTTTGCGCCGGGTTTGCGTTTGGCAACTTGCAGATTTAGACCAACCTTTTCAGCCAGCTCCTTGTTCTGCAGGAGCGACGTGCCTTCTTTTGTGGAAGGATAGTCGTCGATTGTCTTATTGAATTCGTATTTACCTTTTTTGACTGTTAGTAGATTGGAAATTGCAAATGGTCCACATTTGTATGATTTGTCCGGTCTGGCATGCATCTGGACAAGTGCTTCTGAAGTTCCTCTGACCTTCTGCTCCATAGAACCGTACAACGGTCTGCCTTTTATCTCCGCAAGGATACGCTCCATCTCGTCGGTTCGTCCGACCTTGGCATTGAGCTGTAATATTTCAGCAATGGACCTATCAGCGACTGACTTCTGCGGTTGCTCCTTTTCATCTTTCGAGCCTTCCCATGCGGATTTCCAGAGTTCCATCGCCTGGCTTATGTAACCAGACTGGAAACGCAACAAGCCTACATTTAATTGAACGGAAGGTGTCCAACGGGACTTTGGATATTTTTCGATAAAGTTTGTAAATGCCGATACACTTCCTGAATCATTTTTGACTTTGAAAGATGCAATAGCTTTTGCCAGCTCGTCATTTTCACCCTCTACAGAAGAACCGCTCATAGGAATCAGGGGTTCTTCGAATACGCGAGCCGCTGTAAGTTCGATATCGCTCGGATGAGCTGGCAGAGCTGCGAGCTTTACTGATTGGGAAGCTGTGGTGGCTACGCGTCTGCTTTTGGGATTTTGTGCATATTGCGGGACCTCTGGCGGAGTCGGCCCCTGCGACGCGGCATATGCTGCAAGAGGCATATTAACTGTTGCCATAAGCGGTATTAAGGAGCAGGCAAGCAGCTTTTGTATTATCGGTTTGACTAGTTTCAACCGCAATTTCATTGGTTCTTTTCTCGCTCTTTGCTTGTGCCTGCCCCTGGGTTTCCTAAGGCTGATTTGCGTCATGCGGAATTCCCACATTTGGCAGTTGTTGCTGTAAATTCAATGTCCGGGTGTCTGACGCAGAGGGCGCAGGGAACTTTGTCGAGTCCAGGGTAAAAGTTGCGCTCGCCACGCTGCTGGATATTCCGTTCAGAACCGCTATCGCCTTTACTGTTTGTGTCCACATTACGTTCAGCGGTCCTGTGTATAAAGCTGATGATATTGTTGGTGTACTTCCATCGATGGTGTACCGAATTTGCGCACCATTCGGACCGGCAATGGCGACTTGGGACGGGTTGGTCAATGTGGATGTTGAAACGCTCAATATGGGCGTCGCAACAGTATTTGTACTGGGCAACTGGTACTTGTTTAGGAGATATCCTTCTACAGCTGTTCTTTCGGCTACTGTCAGTTGTCTGTTCCACAAAAGCAGCTCTGCTATTTGACCATTGAATCTATTGGCTCCAGTCGGGTCTTGGCCAAGGTAACCGGTGCGGGCCAGATTACTGAGAGTCTGCATCGTTGTGCTTTGCGCGCTCTGAGCTGCATTCACAAACAAAGTGGCTGTGTTGGTGCCGTTATATGCTGCTTCCAGGAGCTGAAACTGACCCAGTGTCACTCCGCTTGATGCGGTGACGGAAGACCCTGTTGAGCCAGTATATGTTGAGAACGTTAGTCCGGTCGAAGAAGGTAGGCTCATCGAGACGTTATCGCTTGTTGCTCCATTGCCCAGATCAAACAATCGAGCACCTGCTGTTACGGAGTTTGGTTTTGCAACAAGTATGGCTGTGAGTCCGGACGTGAAGTTTGAAAAACCTGTATTCGGCATCTGCAAGAACTGAGTGCCGCTGAAGTTCACGGCTGGCCATCCATTTACTGCGCCTGATACCAAAGTAGGTTGATTGGCACCATTTGTGGCGTTGTTTCCGGAGCCGGATACGTCTTGCCAGTTGGTAACATTGCTACCGCTTGTCGTGACGTTTGATGCACGCAGCCATTCAATTAAACCGCTTCTCGGAATAGGAGAGGTCGAGTCATCTGATTGATAGTTGAATGTGGTTACGGCGCTGTCACTAAAGAATGGTGCTTTGGCTAACGTTTTGAGAGCGGTGGTCTTATTTATGCGGGGAGTGTACTCCGGCCCTACGGGATAGAGAAAATCCGGTAAATTGTTGTAGAAGAAAAGAGAGTTTTGATCGGGAGTTGTACCGTCTGTTGTGAAGTAAACGGGAGCGTTTTGATTTTGACTGAGAAGAATGGACTGTTGTGGCAGGAAGACACCTGAGCCGGGAATCGCTTGAGGAGCGTCGAGTTGTGGAGTTGCGCCTACACCGTATTTTGACAGCATGTAGGATTCGATAGACTTTCTCTGGCTATCTGAAACAGGACTAGAATAGACCAGAATCTCACAAATATTGCCAGCAAACCATTCAGTGGATGCGGTGCTTGTTCCTATTCTGTTGATTGTCCGCGAGGTGTTATTCAGATTCTGTACAAGGGTTGTGGCCGTCGCCTGCAATGTTCCGCCGACGTATACTTTCCCCACACCCGTACCGGGACTGCTTCCAGGTGTGTACACAGTTTCGACAAGCTGAAAAGCGCTTGTAGAAAGTGGATTGCTACTTGTTGTTACATTAGAGCTGGTGGCACCGTTGAAGGCATACAGCGCAGCATTTGTTCCGGAGCCAGTTGTTTTCACAATCAACGCATCGCTGTTGGAACTGTTTCCGCAAACGAAAGGTGTACCAGTAGCAACTGCAGCTGTAGGTTTCAACATTATGAATGCTGATGCGCCGGCGCTAAGATTTGCGAATCCCGTGGGCAAGGTTAGGTAGTGTGATGAGCCGTTGAAACTAATACTTGGTAGAACTCCGCTGTTAGCGCTACCTGTCACAAGCGTCGGTCTGTTCGCTCCGGTCCCTTGGGTAGCGTTGTTTGAGTTTCCGCTCTGGTCTGCCCATGACGTTACGGCACCACTGGATGTTGTCACACCAACGTCTGATCTCAACCACAACAAGAGATTTGAGGCTTGCTGGGGTACGCTCGTGAGATAGCTCACGAAATCAAAGACTGCGGTACTGGCAGTGCCACCTGATGCAGAGCTGCTAACCACAAAACCAGTATAGAATTTGTTCGGCATTGGAATCGTGTTTGACTCTACGGCCGAACCCAATAACGTCCAATTAATTCCGTCTGTTCCGTAGTATGCATTGACGGTGTATCCACTGGTCGGATTTCCGTCGCGTGCCAATTTTAAGTACATCGGTGCCGCACCAGCACCGGTGGCAATTGTACTGTTGCCACCGTTTTGATACCTTCTATAAAAGACCAGCCCATTGGAAGGGGTTACCGCCAACACATACGAGTGTGCATACTGGTTTTGAGTGCTATTTCTTATGCATAAACCTGCAAGCGCTCCTGCTCCTGTGTTGGTTTGGCTTGCAACTCTACCTTGTAT
>CAZBOX010000211.1:4257-7223 GCA_964493595.1 uncultured Candidatus Obscuribacterales bacterium
AGAAACTGAAGTCCATTCAGAAGAAAGTTTTCTTTTATAGAACTTTCCACGCGAAATCTCATTTCCGTCGATAAAGAATCGAAGAAAAGAACGTAGGGGTGCTACTACCGTGGTGCGCAATGCCGCAACCAAGATCATGGTGCCTCCAGTCAGGTAACACAACAACAGATGACAATTGTGAGATACCAAGTCTATGCTTATTCGCATAGACGGGACACCAAAACGAGCTTCTCCTTTTAGTAACGGCAGCGTGTCTGTAAGTCAAATCGTAACAGACGTTTTCAAGGGCTGTCAATCATCAAACAAAAAAGAATAGCCTTAAATTCGTGTACTCAAAGCCTGTGCAGTTTTCACCAATCGAGTTCAAAATTTAGAAAACAGAAGCGGCTTTTGCGTTACCAATTTGTGGAGAATGGGAAGAGAAGTATTTTTCTTGCGCCCCTTCCTCAGTGGAATGGATTTATGCCAAAGACTTATTCTGCAAGCCTAAAAGAGGCGTTCCCGGAGATAGCCAGTGAGTGGCATTCATTCAAAAATGGCTTGGCAGATCCTGACAAGGTCGCTTCTAAATCCACCAAGAAATACTGGTGGAAGTGCAAGAAGAATCCATCGCATGAATGGGAATCTAGAGTTCAAGATCGTACCTTGAATAAGGCCGGTTGCCCATATTGCAGTCACAAGTATGTATCAGATGAGACTCGACTTACTACTCTCTATCCTCATATTGCAGCTGAGTGGCATCCGACAAAAAACAGGCTTTTCTACAGCCGAATAGAGGGATGGGAAGGCAGCAAGAATAGACAGTTTCCCGAGCACGGACTGCCGAAGAAAAACAGACGCCTTTTGCCTTCTGATTTGTCGTACGCATCAAATGAGATGATTACATGGCAGTGCAAGAAGAATCCTGAACACATTTGGGAAGCTAAGGTTCACTCCAGGACGATAGGTGAGCGCGGTTGTCCGTATTGCAGCGGAAACAAGGTCGGCGCCGACAATAATTTGCTTACCGTCAATCCGCAGATTGCTAAACAGTGGCATCCGACAAGAAACAAGCCCTTTACGCCAAAAGATATTACATCTGGCTCTAATCGCCTGTTTTGGTGGCGCTGTTTTAAATTTGCCGATCATATCTGGCAAGCCAAAGTCAATTCGATTTTGCGCAGCAGAAAGTTAGGAAAGTCTGGTTGTCCATTCTGTGCCGGTGTAAAAGTCAGCAAGGATAATTGTCTGCAAAAGAAGTATCCGGAAGTAGCAAAACTCTGGCACAAAGAATTGAATGGAGACATCAAGCCTCAGGAGGTAACAGCCCGAAGTTCAAAAAAATTCTTTTGGCAATGCCCGAAGTCTTCTGAGCACAACTGGAAAGCTTCGGTTAGCAATATGATTCTTGTAGCATCCAGGGGCAATTCGGGGTGTCCATACTGTTCTGGCAAAAGGGTATCAGATGAAAAAAGCCTTGTTGCACTCTACCCTCAGGTTGCCGAGCGCTTTCACAAAGAGCTGAACTTTCCGTTGACTGCTGAGGGTGTCACTGCTGGCAGTGGACGTGTTGTCTTTTGGCACTGCCTGGAGAATTCAGCACATGCTTTTCAGTACAAAGTACAGGCGATGGTAGCGAACTTCCAAAGAGGTAACAACGCAATTTGCCCACAGTGCAGGCAGGAAGAGTCATTGGGGCAGGCATATCCTGAAGTTGCTTTGCTGTTTCATCCTGAGCGCAATCACCCGTTGATTATCAATCACGTACATCCAGGAAGTCACAAAAAAGTTTGGTGGCAATGCCCGTATGAGCGATCTCATGTATGGGAGCAGGCAGTAAGAAAGAGAGTATCCAGTTGGCGGCTTGGAATTAATTGTCCGATTTGTAAGAGGTAATGGTGCGGAGAGGCGGCCGAGAGAAACAACGGACTAATACAACAGCTTGTCGGGCAGGTGCTCACACCAGTTAGCGATTTCAAGAAGCACAAAAGAGTGAGGCGGTAAAGGGTGAGTGACTGATAGAGAGCGATCTGTTTCATCGAAAGAGCCCCGCCCCGTGGCTCTTTCTGCATTACTTCCCTTCTGTCTTGATCAGCTGCGCCATCAAACCTCTGTGCCCCATCTCCATGGCCGCCGAATAACCTGCAGTTGAACGGTTCCCCGCCTTCCATACAAGCTCCGTTCCGTCGATTATCGCTTCATACTTCCATTGATCCTTGTCCCAGGGAGCCGCTTTCTTGTAATTCTGGTCATGCGCCATCCACCACCACATCGCGAATTCTTCCCGCTTCTTGTAAGGGATGTAGGTCGCGTTTAAGTTATCCAGCCGCTCACCTTTTTCGAACGCCCAGTTCTGCAGATCAATTGCAAAGGCAGCTTTCACGTCATTTGACACTTTTCCATAGCCGGACTTGAAATGCCTCGGTCCAGTCGGAAACCAGTCTTTGCTCGGGCTTTTGTCTTGCTCTGCCGCTATTTCCTTTATTGAACTGAAAAATGTCGGACTGCGTTTCTCCGTGCCTGTGTCACCCGAGACAGCCGTGCCAACCTGCGCTTCAACAGGCAACTGAACAAAGAAAGGCTGCGCAATAAGCAAAGCCAGACCGAATAGCACTGCCTTTTCTCGCACAAAATTTTTCATTGCATTCCTCCAACGCTCGGCGGCCCTAGTTCCGCACATGTCCTTATTCGCCTGTTTATCGTCCGTATGATATTGCTATTGAGATAACCATTTGGCGGAATCTCGTAAATCTGCCACCGGTAAAGAATATAGGTTCCTCCGCTTTCTTGCGGCTGAAAGTCAATGTGCACGGTCAGTTGCCTTATTACATCAGGCACTGGCAATTTTTCCGTGTACTGAACAAAGCCGGTTATTCTGAGAATCGACGGGTCTGACTTTACAGATACTGGCAGATGCCCGACATTCGGCGAGATGTCCCGTGCCATGGTGAGCCAGAGATCGTCAACCGGAAAGTTCGAATAGAAAC
>CAZBOX010000211.1:7323-10828 GCA_964493595.1 uncultured Candidatus Obscuribacterales bacterium
ATTTGCCAAGATTGCTTCGCCTTTGCTTGCTCGCATTCTTTTACCAGCCGATCGTCAATCACCACCTCCGGCTTTACCACACCAGGAATACTCATCGCATTCTCGTAGTCCTTCCAGGTAAACCGATTCATCAGCATTGGCGATGTTCTCGGGGTGAAAACAAGCATCTTCTCGTCAGGAAGCGACATTACCTCGCTTGGGTCGATAAGTGGCCGTCCACTTTCCTTTTCCTGGATGTGACCGGAGCTGGAGACTTTGCGCTCGTAGACAGTCATTTGTCCAGCCATCCGGCTTATTCTCTCAGCAACATCAATTGTCCTGGGGCGAAAGAATATTCTGCACCCCAACTGTCCGAACATAATTTGGGAATCTTCGCGCCCGTATACACGCTCCAATTGCATCGCGTCCTGAATACCGAGCATGACCCCTATTTTTTTGTGCCGGATAATTCCCAATCTTTCGGCTATTCCAGGGATCATGCCGAAATTTGTAAATTCATCCAGGCTCAAAAAAAGGGGCTTCTTGAAAGTCCTTTCTTCAGCTTGCTGCAAAATGAAATTGAAAATCAACGCTGCGACCGGCTTTAAATGCGTCTTTCTGGCAGGCACAGCCAAATAGAAAGTAAACAAGTTATTCGCGAGCTCATCCAGGTCAATTGTCGTCTTGCTGGTAAGAGCGACAATCCGAGGGCTCACCCAGAGCGCCAGGCGCTGCATCAAACTTGCAAATACTCCATATCTAAAGCCTTCTCTGCTGTTGTTGTGAAAGCCTTGATACTCCTGCCTTACTGCTTCAACCGGGCTGTCCTTTAGAGTAGCCACAAGCCCGTCCGGTCCTTCGCGCATCATCGCTCGAATAAAGCCCAGATCTTTTCCTAGGGCAGCCGCATGCGCGATAAATACTGTCAGAAGATTAGTCTCACTCTTCGGCCAGATGTCGTCACCATAATTGTTTTTGCTCGTTGTGTTCTCGACAATGAGCTTTGAAAGATTCTGCGCGTCGTCATAGCTTTTCACCGAATCAATTGGATTGATACAGTCCGACGACATGTCGTCAGGATTGAAATAAAAGATCTTCTGTCCGCCGGCCATCGAGCGATAACCTGATGTTTTTGCATACAGATCAGGCGGTTCATTACCGGCTGTAGCCTCCGTCACAATCGCGCTTGATTCAAGCCGCTCAATCAAATTAGGAATGAAGATGCTTGTTGTTTTGCCAGAACCTGTAGGTCCGCAAACTAAAGCATGCATGGCTGTGTCTTCTGGAGTCAGCGTCACATAGTTGTCGTCCTCTCCCGGACTTATCACCATGCGCCTTGAGTCTTCAACATTGTCCCAATAGTCTGCCGCCAAAATATCGTCATGCGTTGCCCATTTGGCTGAGCCATATCTAGTCGGTGTCGGTTGATTCTCAATAGCCGAAGCGAGCCGGCCCGAAGCCTCGACAATGCGGTTCATTATTTCGGCGCATTTGCTCTTGCAATGAGTGATGCTCCAGTTGTTTCTCTCTTCCCTCACCTCAATTGAAAGATGAGTCCCATTCTCGTGGGACTTCGACCAGGACAGGGTCGCGAAAAATTCATATGAAAACGGGTTCTGAGATTTCGTCTGCGTAGCGATGATCTGCATCAGCCGGTCATTGACTGTGACCGGGCGCCAACCCAAACCAGTCAAACACACAATGAGCAATTCAGGCATATCTGCCTGATTGACAGCGAGGTCTTGTGTATCTTGAAAGACTGGCATCGTCTAGCCCAAACCTCTGTCAAACCCGTCGTCTATTTCTGGTTCTTCCCGGCTGGGCTCTGTATTCTCGAAAAATTCTTGCTGTAAATGCATGTCGGTCGCCTCAGTGCCCATGGCGTCACTGGCATACTCTGCTGTCGTCACCCCAATGGCAGAATCTGCACTTCTGTCTTTCTCTTTTCCTTTCGCCGGCACTTCCGTTTGCTCGTCTTCGCTCGAATAGTCGAAGTCCTCTAAAGGCGTCTTGTAAGCGCCATCCAGAGCCGAGTCCAGTTCCGGCTCCTGCTCTTTGGCTTCCAGTGCTTCTGCTAAAGGGTCTCTTGCATCCGGCAACTGAGGACCTTTCGTATCGGGCTGCTCGCGTTCTTGTATGTGGTCTAAGTCGTAGCCGATTAATACATCAAATTCACGCCAGGGCTTAACTTCTTGCTTCAAATTCAGATGCTCGGCTTTTAAGACTTCAATCTGCTTCTGTATCTCTTCAGCCTTGTCAGGAAACTGCAGCGCCTGGTCCTGCAATTCTTTGATTTCTTTGGCGTGACCATAATCTAAGTGAGCTTCAGTCAGCTGCCCTCGCCCCTCCTGCATGCGCTGCTCTTTGCCCTTGCCTTGCTGCCTTTCTGTGGAGGGTTTGTAGGTGTTCGAGATGTCCTTATCTAGCTTCCTGTGCTCTTCTATATCCTGCGCTTCCCGCTCGAGTTTCTTCTTTTTCTCCTCTGGGTCAAGCTCCAAATCCTTGCCGTCTCTGGGCTTAGCCATAACGTCATCGATGAGCCCTTGATAGACCCTGTCGCCTTCGCGCTCATAGCCTGGACCTTCAAGCACCTTTTCCAGCTGCGGCTCTCTCAAATACCGCTCCAAGTTGTGAGCACGTTCTAGATACCTGTCGCCTGCCGCCCGCATTATCTTGTAGTCGTTCTTAGTAAGGCTGACCCGCTGCCCTTCGGGTGCATAAAGAAGCACATGACCGTGACCGTGGTCTGTGTTCTGATGATCGACAGCCCTCCAGTTAAGCTCAAGTCCTTTTTGACGCTCTAGCTCGCTCATTACTTCGCGCGTGTAGGCTTTCATGTCCACGCCATCCACCCCCGGCGACAAAACGAGCTTGTGGACGACGAGAGGGCTGTCAGAATTGATCTCTTGTCTGATTTGCCGGCCAGAAATGCCGTCCTCATTTGCGCTGAAAAACTTCCGTCCGCCCTGAGGTCTATCCGGACCGTCTCTGTGCTCTAAATATTTGACGTGAGCTTTTGCCTTCGACCGGCAAAACTTCCCCTTCAAATACTTATGCTTCACCACTGAGCGCATCTTTCGCCAGCTCCGCTGCTACTGGGTCGCCCTGCTTCTTGCCGACATTAAGACGCATTAGCGCTTTGTTTCGGGCATCCTCCCACATCTTGTCGCGGGTTTGCTTGTCGGCCCTGCTGTACAAAATCTGGTTGATCAAAGCCACATCAATCAGACATCGACTCGATATCTTCGCCAGACGCTCAGTGTCTTTTTTGTGCTGAGCGGCTAGCCTCGCCTCAATTTCAAGCAAGCGTTGAGCCACCTGGTCGCTCACGCGCTCTTCGACCTTTGCCTCAATTCTGTTCAAGTATTCGATGACAGCTTCGCGGACCAAGTCGGTTCTTGTAGTCCCCTTGGTCACACTTAGTTCGCTCAGCCGATTGTAGTCCGGCATCGTCAATCTGATGGCAATTTCTGGCGAGCGCGCCGTCTCTGATTTTTTGCGTCCCATGCTATACTCCGCCACATAT
>CAZBOX010000212.1:0-10824 GCA_964493595.1 uncultured Candidatus Obscuribacterales bacterium
GTGAGCTTGGGCACAGTGGCTTCGCAGTAGGCATAGAGCAACTTGGCACCATGCCTGATTATGCCGTGGTGCTCCTGGGTGCGGCCCGGTAAATAGCCCGGCACATCGACGAAGGTGATGACCGGAATGTTGAAGGCGTCCAGGAAACGCACAAAACGCGCACCTTTAATAGAGGCGTTGATGTCGAGCGTACCGGCCAGTTTCTTTGGTTGATTAGCAACAATGCCGACTGTCTCTCCGTGCAACCTGGCGAAGCCGGTTATCAGATTGGTTGCATAAAGCGGTGCGATTTCGAAGAAGTCTCCATTGTCGAAAATGTTGGTGATTACTTCGTGCATGTCGTAGGGCTTGGCCGGATCATGTGGAACCAGATTGTCCAGCGAGCTCATATCTGCAGGCTCAGCGTCGGGTCCTGGTTCTACGAAAGGGGCCGGCTCAAGATTGTTGAGGGGCAGGTAGGAGAGCAGCTTTCTCACCATCCAGAATGATTCTTCCTCATCTTCGGCAAGCAGTTGAGCGACTCCGCTTTTCTCGTTATGGACACGTGCGCCGCCCAGTTCGTCGAATGTGACGTCTTCACCAGTCACGGTGCGGACGATTTCTGGCCCCGTGATAAACATGTAACTGGCTTTGTCGACCATGATGGTGAAATCTGTGACGGCCGGGCTGTATACGGCGCCGCCCGCACAGGGACCATAGATGACTGAAATTTGAGGAATAACCCCTGACGAATTGACGTTTCGGTAAAAGATGTCGGCATAACCTGCCAGTGAAGCTACACCTTCTTGAATACGTGCTCCGCCGCTTTCGTTCAGACCTATAACCGGGCAACCTGCCTGCTTTGCCAGGTCCATGACTTTGCAGACTTTGCGGGCGAAAACCTCACCGAGCGCGCCACCAAAGAAGGTGGCATCATGGGCGAAGATATAGACTGGACGTCCGTCGATTTTGCCCTGACCGGTTACAACTCCATCACCTACGACTTTCTTTTCATCGAGACCGAAATGTTCGCAGTGGTGCACGGCATAACGATCCAGTTCGATGAAAGAGCCCTCGTCGAGCAAAGCGGCTATTCGTTCTCTGGCGTGCAGATTGCCCTTGTCATGACGCTTTTTCAAAGTCGCTTCGCTGACGGCGACGGCTTGTCCTCGTTTTTCCGTCAGGCGCTCGTTGGGCGTTTTTGCGGTTTTACTCTTCGTTTCCATATCTTTGCCGTCCGTTTAGTGATTTTGAAATGCCGTTATTTAACCACACCGATATTTGTATAAAGAAGGAATTGATGCACGATCGTCAGGTAAATGGTCATTGTGCAAACGTCGAGAATGCTGGTTATGAATGGACCGCTGGCATGGGCCGGATCGATGCCCAGCTTCTGAAAAACCATTGGCATCAAGGTTCCAATCAAGACTCCGCAAGTCATGGTCACGAAAAGCGAGCATCCCACGACAAAGCCGAGCGTGGGATTGACACTGTGAAACATCCAGCTCATAAGGGTTGTAGCGCCGCCGCAAAGTATGCCGAGCAACATTCCCACTCTGGCTTCGTGAAAGATATGTTTGACAATTACTCGCCAGGCAAGTTTTTCCATGCCGGTGCCGCGCAAAGTGATACAGGTGCTCTGCGTGGCAACCGAGCCTGTGACGCCGGATAAGAGAGGCATGAATGATGCGGCGGCTACCGTTTCTTTGATGACGTTATCGAAATGTGTGATTACAGATACTGAGCCTGCTTCGATACCGAGTGTTATCAAAAGCCAGGGCAAACGTGCACCGACAGCGCGCCGAACGCTTAAACTCAGCTGTTCACCGAGATCTCCGGCTTCAGTTGAAATACCGGACGCCTGGAACAAGTCTTCAGTCGATTCTTCCCACAAAACGTCGATGACATCATCGGCGGTGATAATCCCTCTCAGCTTGCCTTCTTCATCGACAACAGGAAGGGTCAGCAAGTCGTATCGGCTGAGCTTTTCGGCAGCCTCTTCCTGGTCTGTGGTGGTGAGCACTTTGATGACATTGTCGTCCATCAAGCTCTCTACCAGTGCTTCGGGCGGCGCCATGAGCAGTTCTTTCAAAGTGACCCGACCTGCCAGTTTCTCCTCTTCAGAAACGACATAGACGTCATAAATGTCGTCTTCCAGTTCTGCGTATGTTTCGCGCAGATAAGAGATGGCCTGGTCGGCCGTCAATTTCCCTTCCACCGCCAGATAGTCGGTGGACATGATTCCGCCAGCCGAATCTTCTTCGAAGCCCATCAACTCCTGGATGTCTTCTTTTGCTTCAGTGTCGGTCATCTGGTTGATGATCTGCTGAACTTTCTCTTTGGGCAGTTCCGCCAGCAAGTCGGCAGCATCGTCCGGACTCATGCGAGCGATGATCGGCACTACTCCGATGTCGCCCAGATCCTTAAGCAGATTTCCCTGTGTTTCCGGTTCAAGCTCAGCCAGTACTGCCGATGCATTGTCCAGGTCCAGAAGACGAAAACACGAAAGTCTATGACTGTTGTCCAGATCGGCCAACCATTCGGCAATATCGGCCGGATGCTCCTCATTGAGAAGCATCCTCAATTTTTGACGCTGCCCGTCGTCTACGAGAGCGCTTAATTCTTCCGGCGCCAGACGCGCTTTCTCGCTCATGATTTTCCAGCCGAATCCGGTGCAATGATCGAGTAACAAACTCGCCGGATGCATTTGCATCCAGCATTAACCCTATCAAGATGAGAGCGAAGGTTTAAGACAAGCCTTCTAAGCTGGACGCAGGAATATTACTTCCGCGTGCAGAAATCGGCTTTTGGCGCTATTTTTTCTCTGAGCTTTTGTTTATCAATCTTCAAGATAGCCGGCTAACTTAGATGACCAGGCCGGCTGCCTGAGCTTCCGGAAGGCTTTGTGCTCGATCTGGCGCACGCGTTCGCGAGTTATGTTGAACAAGCGACCCACTTCCTCGAGTGTTCTCTGTCTTCCGTCTTCCAGACCATAACGCAGATGCATGATGTCGCGCTCGCGCGGCGTCAGCTGGCTGAGCATGCGGTTCAAGTCCTGACGCATGAGCTCTTCTTCTGTTGTCATGTCCGGTCGAGATGTGATGTTGTCTTCGATAAGGTCGCCCAGGTATGTCTCTTCATCCCTGTTCAGGGGCATTTCCATCGACACCGGCTCTCTATCGGCTTGAATGATTTCTGTGATCTTATTTACAGACAAATCCATAGCGCTGGACAGTTCCGTCTCAGTCGGCTTGCGACCCAGCTCCTGGGAAAGTCTCGCAGATGTCTTCTTCAATTTATTGATTGATTCGACCATGTGCACAGGCACTCTTATGGTCCTGGATTTATCAGCCAGACCACGACTGATTGCCTGTCTTATCCACCAGGTAGCGTAGGTGCTGAATTTGAAACCTTTGGTATGGTCGAATTTTTCGGCCGCCCGAATTAGACCGAGATTACCTTCCTGGATCAAATCTTGAAAAGGCAGACCACGGTTTACATATTTCTTGGCAATTGAAATTACCAGACGCAGATTCGCCTGAATGAGCTTCTTCTTGGCGTCCATGTCTCCGGACGCAATACGTCTGGCCAGCTCAATCTCTTCGTCGGGCTTGATCATCTTGACGCGCCCGATCTCGCGAAGATACAGTCTCACAGAGTCTTCTGTAAATCCATCCGGACCAGTCGGCTCTTTTTCTTCTGCTTCTTCTTCCTGACTTACTACGGCGGCAGGACCTTGCTGAGCATCTTCCTCGTCAAAGGCTTCTTGCCAGTCGTCAGCTACTTCATCGCGAACTTTAGACGCCAATCTCGTGAACTCCTACTGTAAAAACTTGCGAGTCGTATCTCGGCAAACGCCACACACTGGTTATTTACCCAAACAAGTCGTAAATCTCGCGGTCCGCCCAATTCTTTAGCAGTCAAGAGGTAGATTAACTTTTGTAAATATGGTTTGAATCGTTGTTAGATTCCGCATTTTGGCAGATAACTGTCGTTGAAGCGCCGGTTCCGTCGCTGTTTCGCTCGATGGCCAGCGGTTTACGTGAATCTTCGTCTATATACATGCCGTATACGGGTTGGCTAGTCCGCGGCCGACAGGCAGTTTCGGCTGATTTTTGCTGGCTTCAAAACTTCTAAACGCAGAAATGTTAGGAAGCCGTTGAGCCTTGCTCCCACACCCATATAGTCGTGCTATATTCACCTCTCGCCCATTCTTATCAAAGTGGGCAGTTATGCCTGGAAAGGCCGGAGAAACATAATGACCAAGAAATACAACGCTCGTGAAAAGAAGCAACGCCGTCTGGCTAAAGAGCGCCGTAAAAAAGAACGCATCAAAGAAGTAATCGCCAAGGCTGCCGAAAGGAAGAGCTAGGTTGGCTGCCACCAAGCGCATAATGTCCGGCATGCGTCCAACTGGGCGCTTGCATCTCGGACACTACTTCGGGGCGCTACTTAATTGGGTTGATTTTCAGAGCCGCTATGAGTCGTACTATTCAATCGTCGACTGGCATGCTCTAACTACCAAATATCAGGACAGTGCCTCGGTTCCTGCCAATGTTTTCGAGATAACTCTCGATTGGCTTGCCGTCGGCATTGATCCGGAACAAGCGACAATTTACGTGCAATCAGCAATTCCAGAAATTGCTGAAATCCATCTCTTGCTGTCTATGATCACTCCGCACAACTGGGTTGAGCGCGAGCCTACTCTCAAAGACATGGTCAGGATGCTTGCTCAAGATGAAGCGGAGGCACGCGAGAAGGCCACTTATGGACTGCTCGGCTATCCTGTGCTCATGTCTGCTGACATTCTCACGTTCAAAGGTGAATTGGTGCCGGTCGGTAAGGACCAGGAGTCTCACCTCGAGTTCGCCAGAGATGTGGCGCGCCGCTTCAACAATACTTATGGCACTGATTTCTTCCCCGAACCAAAGCCTGAATTTACCGTCACTCCACTGCTCAAAGGCATGGATGGTATGAAGATGGGCAAGTCATACGGCAATGACATCAAAATAGCTGATACTGCCGATGACACCATAAAGCGGGTGCGAACCATGGTCACGGATCGCACGCGCATCGCCAAAGCCGATCCCGGACATACGGATTTGTGCGAAGTGCCGTGGCCATGGTACAAGGCGCTCGCTGACGAGCAATTGCGCGCTACCGTCAAAGACGAATGTGAGAACGCGAAAATCGGTTGTGTCGATTGTAAGAAGCGTCTGGCCGGACTGATTAACGACCGTTTTGCAAAGTTCAGAGAGCGCCGCTCGAAACTGGCAAATGATCCGGAGCGTGTTTTCAAAATTATTGATTTCGGCAATACCAAAGCACGCAAAGTCGCATCACAGACCCTTAGCGAAATGAGAGAAGCGATGGGCATGATCGACTGGAATGACAGCCAGAAGACCTGGTCGAAACTGATGGGGACCAAGGTCTAAATCAGACAGATTGGTCAAACGGATTCACGGATCTGATGAGTCTATTGAAAGACAGGATGCCATCGTTCGGAGGTTCGACAAATAGCTTGTCGCAAACGCCGACGAACTGGAAAAAACTGTACGACTTGCTTTCACTCTGGCAAGGGTATTGGCTCGTCTTCTTTGCGGCATGGCTGCCGATTTCGATAAGCGCGGTCTGGATAGGAATTATTGTCGGCGCGGTATTTTGGACTGCGACCAGTGCACTGGCATTGAAGATGGTTTTGGACGAGATGCCCAAAGATGGCAGTGTGAAGCCTTTCGAATATGTGCGCGCGAAATTGCTGACTATCATTGGCTGCGATCATGCTCCGCTGCTTGCACCCTTAGGCACTTTCACTCTGGTGATCATAATATCTGCCTTTTTCGTGCCCCTTCTGGATGGAAAAACTACAGGCGATGGAGCCAGAGTGGCAATGAGGACACTCGTATCGCTGAAGGCGCTTGTCGTTTATCCCTGGGTCTATCAGGTGTTGCGCCGCTCTCCTGCAGCAAAGACCCAGGCTATCTGCGCACTCTTTGTAATGAGTTCTTTGTCCTGTCTTTATGCTCCAATCGAACCGAGCATGAAAGCGTATCTGCGCAATGTTACGGATCATCCGCCCCAGGATGCGAACCTTTTAGCTCTCTACCATATGACCGATGGTTTCATCAGATGGGTAACCGGTTCCAGAACAGACTATCTGCAAGGCACTGGCTTTCTCGAACAACCAATGGCATTTGCCGGTCAGATGCAGACCGTAATGATGATGGCTCTGTCTCTTCTGCTTTGCCATGGATACAAGTGGCTGCCTGGAATTTTCTCCAGGCGCCCGACTGCCATACTGATTGCCTGCTGCATAACGGTCGGGATAATTTTCGGCGCTGAACGCAGTGCCTGGTTGGGAGTCGTCTTTGGTGTCCTATTCATTTGCGCCAGCGTCTCCCGAAAGACTGTGATTGCCTCTCTTGCCAGCCTGGTGGTTTTGGCGGGTCTGTCTTATTTATTCGTCCCGATAGTGAAAGACAGAATCGATGTCTTATTCAAACCGCCCGACCAGAACACTGCAATGTTCAAAGAGAGCAATTCCGGAATCTTCAAAGATCCCAGTGTAATCGCACGTTTTCATATATGGGAAGCGACTATCGAAAAATTCAAGAAAAGACCGATTTTTGGCAGTTCGCTCATCCGTTTCGGAGTCATTCATGCCAAATCGGCAATGCCCGACAAAGGTTATTTTGATCATGCGCACAGCAATTATTTGCACATGCTTGCTGCCACAGGCATAGTCGGCTTTTCGGCTTACATCTATCTGCTTTTTTCGATTTTCTCTACCACGGCAAGACTGTCTAAATCAGCTCCTGTCGAAGGA
Organism: uncultured Candidatus Obscuribacterales bacterium; assembly: GCA_964493595.1. Lineage (GTDB taxonomy): Bacteria > Cyanobacteriota > Vampirovibrionia > Obscuribacterales > Obscuribacteraceae > QKMZ01. Next base: position 6,806 of record CAZBOX010000212.1, read on the forward strand.
CTTTCCGACAGGCAAGTGGAAAGCCTGCAATTCGAGCGCGCTATTGCCATAGGTCTTCTGGCTGCCAGTCTGTCTCTTGCCGTGTCGGGACTGTTTGAGTTCAATTTCGGCACAGGACACGTGCGTCTTACTTACTTTTTTTGGCTGGCATTCCTGACTCTGGATAATCTCAGAAAAAACTAGTCGATGCGCAACCAGGAGAAACTCGGTGCGCCGATCATGTATGAGCCATCCTGCATGGAAACCATAGTAAAACCTGGATTGCGTTTTACTTTGATGCCGGATGCGTACTCGACAAAAACAATCTCGCCTTCTGCATCAGTATTGATAGTCGATCCATCTGGCATCGCCTGCTGCATCGCTATGCCCGTTTCCGGACGAAGTTGCTTGTATTTGGGAGCAGCGAATGTAGAAATGGAGGCGACAGAATTTAGCATGCGCAACACCGGGTCCTATTTGCGAAAGAGAGAATTTATTGGTTGTGAAGTCGGTCGGGATACGATTAGATTAGGGACAATTTGTGACAGTACTATTACAAAATCGCCTCCAAAATTAATTCTCGCGATTTTTTTTCAAAAAGTTTTGAAATTGACCGCGTAAAAGCCAAAGAATTCAAAACTTCGATGAGTCTAAACAGTTGTCTTCAGCCAGGCTCTGGATTGATATCGCCAGGCGGTCAGTATGCCCATCACGGCGACAGACAGAGTCATCGACAGCCAGGCGCCGTCCGGTCCCATATTCATGTTGATAGCGAAGAAGTAGGCGACAGGCAACCTGATTGCCCAGTTGGATATATAAGAGATGATCATCGGCGTCTTGGTGTCGCCGGCCCCTTGCAGCGCCGAACTGAGCACCATGGCTAGAGCCAGGAAAGGACCGCCAAAAGCGTTATAGCGAATATATGAGGCGGTAATCGAAGCAGTAGCCTGGTCGCGCGTCATGATGTTCGACAATGGCTCGGAAAAGATCACAAGCAAGGCGCAACTGGTCAGCATCATCGCCAGGCCTATATAAGTGACGTGCCAGCCCGCTTTAAAGGCGCGTTCTTCCTGCTTGGCACCGAGATTCTGCCCGACTATCGATGCGACCGCCAAACTGAGTGCCATCAAGGGCATGAATACCAGACCTTCGACTCGGATCCCGATAGTCCAGGCTGCCAGTGCTTCGGTCGGTCTTTCCAGTCCGCGCAGAATGAAAAATATGATGAAGGTAGACAGTCCCCAGCCTAGTCTCTGCAACGCTGCCGGTATGCCGATCTTAACGATACGACTGATGACTGGACCTATGAATGTGAACATGTAGCGGGTGCAGCCTTTCAAGGGCGAACGCAAAAGAAAGCTGATTGCTACGGCTGCGCCTACAGTTGTTCCTATCACTCCTGACCAGGCTACTCCTGCCACACCTAGACCGGCAACAGGCCAGTTGTGCAGAACTGTGAGATAGTCGCCAGATATGTTTACGGCAGTGGAGATGAGCATGATTATCAGAGTCGTGCGTGAATCACCGATAGCTCGAAAAGCGGAATTGATGATATTCAGCAAACTGAAGGGAATTAGATAGAGGCAATATATAGATAGATATTGGGCCCCGATTTCGGCTACTTCCGGCGAACCGCTGAATAAGCCGACTATTTTGTGTGCTCCCAGCTTCGCCATCAGCAAAAGTGCCAGACCGGTAAGCACTGCAAAAAGTATCGATTGACCCGTGGCTCTAGCCGCCTCCTCTTGATCCTCTGCGCCAGTTGCCCGAGAAACCAGAGCCTGGGTGCCCACACCCGTGGACATGATAAAAATCATCAGAATGAAGAGAACTTGTTCCGAGACACCGACGGCAGCCTGCGCTGAACTGCCTAAGTATCCTGCTACATGCATGTCGGCAAGACCGACAAGAGAGCTGGAAATGGTCGTCACCATGAGAGGCCACGACATCGACCAAATAGCCTTCATCAGGCTGCCAGTCGCAAGATTGGCCGTTAGATTGCTCTTCTCTTCTGGCTTGCTTGCCGTTTCGTGCCGCTCTTTATCGTCTAAAGCGGTCATTGCAATTCCTCGACGCCAATTTGGTTACCTGCTATATTCTTCCAGATTCAAGACCCGGCAAGTGGCTGAGGAGATAAGGCTATGAAACTGCGCAGCAGCGTTTACGGTTGGAAATCCGTATGGATGGAGTTCGCCGATGAGCATCAGGGCTCTTTTGATGATGGTCAAAAGCTCTTTGTCATGCGCGTGCCGGTGCCCGGAAAACCTTGGAGCATCACTTATCACATGCATCAGAAAGGCGTTGGTGGAGCTGTAAATGACAGCAGCGCTGCCTTTCTTCCTTTCAAAGCCAAAGGTGCCTTTAGCTTTGATCTCCATAATCGCAGTCTGGCTGCAGATGCAAGCAAGATCTTCGGCGCACAAGACATCGAAATCGGTGAAGATGAATTCGACCGCGAATACATAATAAAGGGTTCCGATGTGAGCCTGGTAAAGCAGATTTTCGGCAGCCGACGCATTCAAGACTTGATTAAGCTGCAGCCTCACATCAAGCTCTTCATTCAAGACGAACCCAAGGAACTCGCCGAGCACGGGTCTGTGCCTCCTGGCATCCATGTCCTGGCCTTCAAAGACAAAGCTGCAATCAACAGTTATGAGCGTTTGTCACTGGTGCATGATTTGATGCTGGCCACTCTGGAAGAAATGCTGGCTTGTGACCTGGCTTCACCGCAGGATCCCAATTTCGATATCTAATCGGCTTCTGTATATACCGGCGACCATCACCTGGAAAGGTGATGTGTGCTTGATTTCAATTCAAATATGATCATTTTCACAAGATTCTCACAAGCAGTGGGAAGAATAAAAACAGAGCTTATTGGCTCGAGGATCTGGAGGCCTTGCCAGAACCAAAAAAGAGCATCGCTGTGTTTATGAGAGCGAAACTTTTGATTCGCTGCTGATGATCAGAGTGGGATGCTGGGGGCAACATTGAAGGGAGCTTTGACTTATGACCGAAATTGATGATCACGATACATCCGAATCGGTCCGTCTTGCCGAGCTTTTGACTGAAGCTGGCTATATCAGCCAGAAAGATATTGATGAAGCGATGCAGATCGGAAAGGAAACCGGTATGCGGGTCGGGCGCGTTCTGATCGTTTCCGGCTGGCTGTCTGAAAATCAGCTTGTGGCTGCGGTCAAAGCTCAAACTTTGGTGAATAATGGCAAAATCAGCCGTGGCGCCGCAGTCAGAGCTCTCAAAATTGCCGACGAGAAAGAACTTTCTTTCGACAGCGCTCTGCAGAAGATGACGGCGACCAGGCTGCAAGCGCTCGTGAAAGTAGATACGCGCTCGTAGGATATTTCAAATTTCGACTGAAAAACTTTTCGGCGATCAAGAACGCTTCGTGAAGTCAGAACTCACGAAGCGTTTTTATTTATCATCTATTCGTGAATGTCACCGAATATGGTGGCGTTGAAACTATTCCAGTCTTATCGGTATTCTGGATCTTCCATGCTCATCGATTCTTTGCTGAGAGGTTTTCGCCCGCCCGTTTGCACCGCCCGCTCAGTGCCTTTGAAAACTCCGGTTACCATGCCCGTAGCTACTCCGTAAGGTACAGATAGAGCCGCGCCGAACATTCGTGCAGTCAAATCCGGCTTCCTGCCGTCCCAGGTAAGATCATTTGTAACCTGGCTGTTCATGCGCTTTGTCTCACTAGCCATTGTTTTGGCTGCTTTGTAAGGGACGCCGACCATGATGCCGCACATTACACCGGCTGCCCGTTTCGGTGCGGATAAAGCGTTAGCTATGCCGCTGCCTGACTTGGGATTCTCATCGGGCACGTCTTTCACAGAATCAGAATCTCTGGCGGCAATTTGTTTTCTTTGCTCCGTGCCGCGTTTGAAAACAGAAAGTTTGCCAGGTCTTTTGGGAGCTGTGACTTCGTTATCCTGAATTTCCATTCTTATCGGCCTGGGCGGCTCGATTTGTTCTTTAGGTTTGGCTCTCGGTGGAAAAAAGAAAAAAAAGGTTTCTTCCTG
>CAZBOX010000213.1:0-10722 GCA_964493595.1 uncultured Candidatus Obscuribacterales bacterium
GTGTGCCAGCCCGGCTCCATTTTCAGCTCGACTCCAAGCATGAATGTCGAGCCTGGGGAGACTTCTTTCACATCGGCAATCATGCGCAATGAGGTGTGCTTACCGCCCTGGGCCTGTGCAGATTGAACTATTTTTGCGGACTGGAGAAAGGGGGCGGGCGCCATTACGGCAAAAATGGCAAACAGTGCGAAAGTCAGAGGAAGAAAGAACTTCACCTTCGATTTTTTATTCATAAATTTGCAGAGTGTCCTAATAGCCCGACCTGTTGTCCAGCGCATTACTAGAAGCTATTTTGGCATATACATGGGCACTCTTGCGCAGAGTTCGTTTTTGAGTCGGGAAAGCCACACGCACCAGGCCAAAGCGGGCTTTCAAGCCCTCCGCCCACTCAAAGTTATCAAGCAACGACCAATACAGGTAGCCCTTCACATTGGCTCCTTTCTTGATCGCCTTGTGCATCGCCTTCAAGTGCGAAATCATGTATTTGATACGGTAATCATCAGTCAAGGACCAGTCGCCATCTTCGGTCAGATGGGCGGGAAAGAGATCGGCAAAGCCGTTCTCGGTAATGATAATCGGACAATCCCTACCGTCGTCGCGCTTGGAGTATTGCTGCAGTTCCTGAGTGAGGACCTCATATAAACCATCGGGATAGCTTTCCCAGCCCATGCAGCTGATTTCGGAATCGGCACAGCGAGTACTCCTGCCGAATACATCGAAAGGCGCTTCAAAACTGTGGTGAGAAAGATCGCGAGTATAGTAATTGACCCCGCTGTAGTCCATTGTCCCCTTGAGACCTTCGATCGGAAGGCATAGCTCTTTGATGGCAGTGCGCAAAGTCAGAGGGAAAGGAAATGCCATGGCGCCGGTTTTGATGGCGTTGGGGAACATGTGATTGAAGACTCGATTCCGCATATGGGTGACCAGATTATCGAGTGGATTCCACTTGTTGACGGGCACAAAAGGTCGCCAGTGGTTCGTAAAACTGACCTGCGCTCCCGGAATGATCTTGTGGATGGCATGATATGCAAGAGCATGACCTTCGAGCATGTTATGCACACACTTGAAGGCATTGACATAATGATGTTTTTGCCCGGGCGGCCAGGAACCGTCCACATAGCCCTGATAAGCATAGGGCAGCGGCTCATTGATGGTTATCCAGTAGTCGATATACTCACCCAGCTCGCTGGCGACGAGCTCGGCAAAACGCCCGAATTCTTGCGCGGTTCTCGGTCCGAGCCACCCACCTTCCTCAGCCAACCAGTGGGGTAAGCAAAAGTGAAAGAGAGTGACGAAGGTTGTGATTCCGCGCTCTTTCAAGGTCGAAAGGAGTTTTTTGTAATATCTGACACCTTCTTGATTAAGGCGTTTGCGCCCCTGTCCATTGCGATCGTTGGGGCAAAGAACCGCCCAATTCAAGCTGATTCTCAGGGCACCCAGATTGAGCCCGCTAAGCAGCTCAATATCATCTAGATACCTGGAAACGAAGTCGCAAGCTGCATCGGCAGTCGTGCTGTCGGCAATATTGCCGGCTATCGAAGCCCACTTAGACCAGTCGGAAAGCTTGTTTTTGATCTCTGTCGGGTGGCCCTCGACCTGAAAATGAGATGTGGCAGCGCCCCAGATGAAGCCATCCGGGAATTTGAGCATCGATTCTTCAGTGATGTGGTCTTCCATTCGTACAGGTCGAAATACTACGGGCTTACCGGTCTTTAGAATTTACCACTTGGCTAGGTACTAAAGCTTACCTGTTTGCCGTCTTGGACGGACGATACTTAAACTACTAATTCCATTACTCTCCTATTATTTTTCTAACAAGAAAACTGCTTTCTGGCTACCCCTGCTGATGCACAACTCACGCACCGCGAGCCGATCCCAGTCATAATCGGACCGTTTTGAGCAACGAGACCTGTATATCCGGATTCTCCCCAAAGCTCATTCGCGCCTGATGCGCAACTTGTGCTCGAAGATTTGGATGTGGAGACATCTCTTACGGTGATAGAGAACATTCAGCAATCCACCCCCCAAGAAGTTTTGGCCGCCGGCTCGGTCAAAGAGATAAAACCCGTCAAGGATTCAATTTTCTTGATTTTGGGTGCTGTCCTGATCATCGTAGCTCTCAATTTTGCCGCTTTCCACGCCAGCCTGCGCGGTTATTTCCTGGCTGACGATTTCGCTCACGTAGATTATTTGAAGTCTGTCTTCAATGGGAATGCCCATTTACTGGTCAAAAATTTCTATTCAAATTGGATGCAAACTCTCGGAACGAGTTTTTATCGTCCATTCATCTCCATTACGCTTGCTTCTGACTACCTTTTCTGGGGAGCAAATCCAAACGGTTTCCATCTCTCCAACTTCCTCTACCAGACGCTCAGTTCCGTTTTTCTGTTCCTGGCTCTCAACTTCATGTTTCCCGCCCTCGATGCGAGAGCCAGATTTTCAACAGCGTTTTTGACCGCTGCTCTTTTCGCCTGCCACCCCCTTCACCCAGAGGTGGCAAGCTGGATAATTGCACGGGTAGACAGCGTCTGCACGACATTTCTTTTCCTGTCTCTCTGGCTTTATCTGCTCTCGCGTCAATCAATGGCAAGGCAGGCCCAGGCGTTTCAGATTCTTAGCCTGGCTTCTTTTGCACTCTCACTCATGTCGAAAGAGATGGCTATTACGCTGCCGCCTACGATATTTCTTTATGAGCTGGTTAATGCCAGCGCGATGACAAAATCCGGCGGACTGCCGGCCCGCATTTTCAGTGCGCTGAGGGCCTCTCAGTGGCATATCGGGATGCTGATTTTCTACCTGGGCTTCAGGGCTATCTCTTTGGGAACACTCTTCGGCGGTTATGGCGGTTCGGTTGGAGAAGGTCTACAAGCGACTCTCTGGCGGCGCTGGTTTGAAGAGGGCTGTTTGCTCAGACTGCTTCTGCCCTTCAATGAGTTGGTTACCGAGCCCAAGGACAAGCTCAGGCTCGTCTTTAAGCTGATGACGGCGGGAGCGGCGGCGATAGCGATGGTGCGTGCCCTTTCAGCGATGAGAAAAAATGGTTTCAAGGCATTGCCTTCAACACTGTCGCCCTTTCTCATCTTCGGATTGGGCTGGTTTGCCATTGCCCTGGCTCCTACGATCCAGGTTTTCGACATCACGACTACTCTTCAGGGCGGGCGCTTTGTCTATCTTGCTACCGCCCCTGTCGTTCTCGTCATCGCCGCTCTCATCTTTGGAGCAGGCGACGAGAAGAAAAGTCATGGACATATCTCCCTTATGGCTATTCTGAGCATGGCTCTGGCAGCTTTATTCATCGCATCCTACACATTACTCGCCAATGCCAATAATCAACCCTGGCGGGAAGCATCTCGCGGCGTAAGCAACCTTAGAGAAGGCGTCGAGAATGCGCTTGCCGGGCAGCCTCCGGAAATGAAAGTAGTTGTATTGAACTTGCCGCCGCAGCATAAGGGCGCCCATATGCTCTATAACGCAGCCATGTTCGGCGTGGCACTGAAACCTCCGCTTTCAAAGGAAGACATCAGCGAGCGAATAATCACATTCGAACCGGTGACATTCGGTGATGCCAACTTGATTGCCAGGACAAGGTTGCGCTCGCTACTTCGGAACAAAAATGTGGCCAGTGTCTTAGTCTGGGACGATGCAGCGCAGAAATTGCTGCCCATGAAAAACTGGCGTGACAATGGACAGGCGAAACCTGCCGAAACATTCGAACTGGCAGGAGCGGAGAGTACGCTGGAGAACCAAAACCAATTCTTCCAGTCGCCAATCATCGATGTACCTTCCACCGATTTCGATTTTCTTGATTTGACCCTGAAGGTCGAACCAAAAAACGCCAGAGAGCCGGCAGCCAATGCTATTTTGCTCTTATCCTGGGTAGGAGCGACTCATCCGATTTATTCATCTCAAAGGCAGATTGCCTTGCCGATCAAAAGTAAGCAGGACACTTATCGCTTCTCTGTGGGCGAATTGAAAAGTTGGGTGGCTGAAGGCCGAATCAGGGGACTGCGCATCGATACATCGGAAAAGCCCTGCAAAATTACTGTCAAAAGAGCCACTTTCATAAACGCCGACAATTTGATCCCGGATTTGTCGATCGCGCCGGAATGCAAATTCCATATCGACTCCAATGGTACGCTCTACACCAACAGAAATCTCGGACCCTTGAATTACGATGCTTCCAGGATAGAAGGGGCAAAATCAGTCCGCTACGAGATAAGCAAACCCGAGTCGTGGTTCGAGCACTATTCAGGCACGCTCAGAGACAAGGCTCCATCGGATCGAACCTCCGACGCAGGAAAGCTCCCTCAACTGAGCGCGCAGAATGCGTTCATTCCATTGAACGCTCTGACGATTCCCGGCTTTTACGAGTTTCGCATTCTGGCTCTTGATGCGCAGGACAAACCTCTGGGCTACGCATCCAATCCGATCAATTTCCAGTTGAACGCTTCTTATTTCAAAGGAACCAAGACACAAGCAGGGGGCAGACTGGATAGAAAATGACCACTCCACCCACTATAGAATCCGCCAGACAAGACTTGAGCAAGCTCGATCTGGAGCCTGCCAAGCTGGATTTTCTTTCGGTGAAAACACAGATTGTGTTTGCAACCATACTGTCAGCTATTCTGGTTTTCGCCACCTACTGGCCCACCCTCAATATCGGCTTTTTGCACGACGACTGGCTGCATGTCGACTACATTGCCAGAGCGGTTTTGAAAGGTGATTGGCACGATTGCCTGGCAAATCTGTACAGCAACTGGGGCGGCTCAGACTTGATGAAGAGTTATCGTCCGCTGGTCTCTATATCTTTGCTTACAGATTTTCTCGTGTTCAAGACGAATGCTGTTGGTTTTCATATAACGAATATCCTTCTCACGTGCGGCTGCTGCCTTTTCGTAGCCTTGATTGCTTGCGAGCTTTCAGGAAATTATGGCAATAGAATGCGCGCAGCGACGGCTATCTGGGCAGCACTGCTCTTCGCCGCCTATCCATTGCATGTAGAATCTGTAGCCTGGATCATCGGTCGTGTGGACTTACTTTGCACGCTCTTCTACCTCGCCTCTCTCTATTACTTTCTGCGCCTCAAGCTAATTGAGGAGCCTCCGTACACATGGCTCAGCGTTGGCTGTTTCATCCTTGCCCTCCTGAGCAAAGAGATGGCGGTGACACTGCCGGCGGTTGCAACTGTTTTTGCATTCTTAATTCCGGACAACCAGAAAAAAGACGGTCCGCAAAAATTATGGCAGCTAGTCATTCGTATTCCCGGCCGGCTTGAACTTCGCACATTGGGGCTCTTGTGGCTTACACTCATTGTCTTTGCTGTGCTGCGAACGATGCTTCTGGGCAGCGCTATAGGCGGATACGGCAGCGATGGATTGCAGTCAATGTTGTCGAGCTTCGCCAACAAGGGTGCTCTCTTTAAACTGGTCGTTCCTGTCAATGAGGAGATATTACCCCTCAGCAAGAATCTGATCAGCCTGTGTTTCACCACTTATATTGCGGCAGCAGTTTTTGCCGGACTACGCTGCCTGGCTACTCCATCTTTGATTCGTTATTTTGTCGCCTTCTTTCTTTTTGCGGCAATTGCGCTGTTGCCCACTTTCCAGATTTGGAACATCGCCAGCAATCTCTGCGGCTCGCGTCTGTTTTTCCTCTCCTCTGCAGCCCTTGCGCTGGCACTGGCATTCGCATTTGTTCCGAGCGAAGATTCCATCGACAAAACATCAACAAAATTCGTGACAGCCGCCGGAGTCAGCTTTCTTGCCTTCACGCTCATAGCCTTCAGCGCTTTGTCTTACAAGAATGTGACGGTGTTCACCGGCGCGGGCGAAATGGTCAGGAAATTGCGAACGCAGCTCCACGAACTGCATCGCCAGTCCCCTGAAAAACGTTTTGTCGTTCTCAATCTGCCGGCAGATTATCACGGAGCCCCCGTGCTCACTCGTCCACAATATTTCAAAACGATGGTCAATAAACCCTTCTCTATTGGAGATGAAGGGGCAAGTTTCGAGACGGCAGAGATGGACTTGCCATATGGGCATGCGAATTATCCGGCCGAGCGTTTGAAAGAGTTGAATGAAAGCTCCCAACAAAGAATCCCGATTGTCTGGAGCGAAGCCGACTTCCAGCTCCATCCACTCGTCATTGACCAAGGCGAGAAGGGCTTCGTCTGCTCATTCCGCGCGCCTGACGCTATCGGCAAATGCTTATTTACACCGGACACAGTCCGCAAAATTGATGGAAGAAATTGGCACGTCTTTTACAAGCATGAACCGCAGGCAGTAACGCTTAAAGGTGCGATCCGTCTTTATCCCGGTGACCAAGGGCAAAGCATAACTCAATCGATAAAGCCTACAAACCCACTATTGACACCACTCGTCAAAATCAAGATGACTGTCGATGCCGATCAACCTGTAGAACGTTTATTGCACTTGATCACTTTTACCTGGACACAAAAGGCTGGTGTTCTGTCGCAGAAAAATTCGGCAAATCTTTTGCGAACAGGCGAGCAAACATACGAATGTCCCCTTGCGGACAACAAGGAATGGTTGTTCGGCGGTCCGAAGAAAGGCGCAGGCATTTCACTGCTGTGCTCACCTTTCTATGTCAATCTGCAATCGATCGAGGGCATCCCTCAAGAAGAATGCACTCCCGAATTATCTCAACTGGACAATCAGAGACGATTCCATATCAATGCAGAGAACGTAAGAGATGCAGCCGCTTCAGTCTTGCTGATTTCCAAAGCCGACACCGCATTTGATACCGCTATAGATTTGAATGTTTTGCGAAATTACAGAAACCTGAAAGTATCACAGCAAGAAAATGTCCTGGTATCCCCCGATGATTCAATTAGAGGCAAAGTGCAAACTTGGATATTCCTGGCTCAAAAGCGAGGAAACTTCGACTTGCCATCGTCAGTCTTAAAAGACGCGAAGAACCATCAAGTAGTGGCGCTCGCTCTTGACAAAAACGGCTGCATGATTGGATTGCCTAGCCGCGTTCTGAAGGTAAACTAGAGAGATGAAGCCAAATTTCCCCAGGCGCCGTCCTGGCACAAGAGCTGCCTTATCAGTTTTCTACCTGTTCTTGGGAGCGCTCATATGCTGGCTGATTTTCGAACTGCGGGTCATGGTCGTCTGCTTGCTGATGGCAATCACGCTGGCATCAGCGATTGCTCCCATTGCCGAGTGGGCTGAGGAGCGCAAGATTCCGCGATTGGCGACCGTTATCACAATCTTTATCGCCACAGGGCTGATGTATTCACTGATTGCCTACCTTCTCTTTCCGGCGATGAAAGAACAATCGTTATCCCTTTACGACAGCTTGCCGAAATATATTCAGGGGCTGACATCCAAATTTCCTGTGCTGGCGGAGTATATAGGCTCCGATAGCGGCCATATGAAGATCGACCCGGAAAAGTTGAAAGAGTTCGCTCCCAATGTCGCAAAGCATACGCTCAGCCTCACGGCCGGAGTAATGGGAGCGCTTGCCAATGCGCTCCTGGTCCTGTTTCTGACATCGTATTTCGTCGTCGAAGCCAAGGACATGTGGGCGAAACTCCTGCTCTGGGTACCTCCTGCCAATCGCGAGCGAATCGGCAGTTTGATAAGACCTCTTGGCGGAAGGATGGGTGGTTATGTGCGCGGACAATTGCTGGTCAGCATCGTGGTTGCGTTCTTTCTCGGTACTGGACTGACAATTCTCAAAGTTCAATACTCGCTTGTACTTGGAGCTCTGGCTGGTCTTTTCAATCTTGTCCCTTTCGTGGGCTCGGCAATTGCTATGGTTCTGTCCCTGGTGGTAGCTTTCAATCAATCCGAGATTCTTGCGCTCTTTGTCTTTTTGCTTTTCGCACTGGAACAGTGGTTGGAGAGCAATTTCATCGTGCCTCAATTGCTCGGCAAGCAAGTAGAATTGCATCCCCTGCTCGTGCTCTTCGCAATCCTGATTGGAGCGACTCTATTAGGCTTGCCTGGCGCTCTTATTGCGGTTCCGTGCGCTTCTGCTCTGCAATTTCTGGCTCAGGAATTCTATCTCAGACCCCTCAATGCCATTGCCACCACTGATGGTGCGACAAATACTTCACAAACAGTATCGGGCGAGAGCACGGAATCCCCAAAGATCTCTTAGAGGTCTCAGTTTTTTATTCCAAGCGCCGTCTCGACTGTCAAATTCTCGCGCTTCAATATTGCCGCCAGCTGCTTGTTTATTCTCACCGGCAAATCTGGACCGCCATAAATAAGGGCGGTGTAAAGCTCGATCGCATTGGCACCATTGACAATAAATTCAAAAACATCGCTGCCGGTCGATATTCCTCCGCAGCCGATTATGACCTGCTCTTTTGCCTTGATTTTATAGACCCGTCTTACCAGGTCCAAAGCCTTCTCTTTGAGCGGTTTACCGCTCAATCCACCGTTTCCGATGGAGGCAAGCCGCTCAGCCGATACCTTCAAGCCGTCGCGAGTGGTTGTGGTATTACCGAGCACATAGCCATTGATTCCATACTTGCGGGCGCTTGCCACAAAAGTTTCCAAAAGTTCGCCGGTGCTATCAGGCGAGAGCTTTATCAGGACTGGAATTTTGCGCTCATTCAGCCTTTGCACTCCGGACAGAATTTGATCCAGCTCCTCCGTCTCCTGCATTATCCCTTCGTGGGTGTTTGGACAACTGGCATTGAGAGTAACAAAGGAGAGCGGCAGGTCCTTAATGCATTCGAATGAGTGAAGCATATCGGCTACGCCCTTTTCGGCTTTTATTGACGGTAGATTTGTCTTGGCTATATTGACTCCGACCGGCAGAGAAAAACCGGCGCCAGACAAGCGTTGCGCAACGACAGAAGCACCATCGCCATTCAGGCCCAGACGGTTAATGACAGCTTCATCCTCAATAAGCCGGAAAAGGCGCGGTTTAGGATTTCCGGCGGTCGACTGCCCGGTAATCGAACCGATTTCGGCAAAACCGAAGCCAAATCTGTCCAGGCAATTGGTCAGCCGCCCATTTTTGTCGAATCCGGCTGCCAAACCGACCGGATTGGCAAATTTAATTCCCGCAAGACTGGTGCCGAGAACAGGGTCGACAAAGGGTCCGGATGACATCGCCGCCGCCACTGGCGCCAGTTGAATCGCTAAGGCATGGGCTTCCTCAGGATCCATCTCGAATAGCACTGAACGCATCCAGCGGTAGAAGAATGACACAGGCATTGATTCCTGGCGCACGCCCTTTCGCAGCTCCTGTTCTTCAACCGTTTGCATCTTCTCTGAAATCTCAGCTTGGCTCTCTTAAAGAATCACACAAAATAATAGTCTTTAGACTATCTAAGAGTAAGAGCTAATGATTAATTAGCAAGGTTTTGCGGGCAAGATATCCATGTGATCGCGCCGTGTGTCCTTTGCGGCAGATAAAACTAGAAGACTGGCAATCAGTTTGGATTGAAATTTTGGCAGAAGATTCAAGCAGAATTACGGTTGAAAACACCTGCAAAGAATGCGGGCAGAGCTTTTCGTCTGACACAAAAATCTGTCCAAACGATGGAACAAGGCTGGCAGCAATGCCTGCCGAGAAAGAGAAGAAAAAGTTCAATGCGGCCAATACCAAGCCGCTGACCCTCGACGCTGACACGATGAAAGCAGCAGACGAGTCGCCGCTGGCTCTGTCGGCCGGTTCGCTCCTGGCTCAGGTCCTTCATGAAGAACCGCTGACAAGGAAGCCGGACGCCGACAACCAGCAGAAAAAGCAGGGCAAAAACGGCAATTCAGGCAAGTTGGCAGGCAAAGTAAAAAGCCTGGATAACACCGACGAAACCCGAACCAAGGTTCTCGACGACGCCTTTTTCACAGAAGACTGGCAAACACAAGAGGGTGACCTGGCATCTTCTGACGGAAGCGCTCCGGCAACCTATGCACGAGAAGCCGCCAACAAACTGATTGGCACAACGGTTAATGACCAGTATCAAATCGTAGGCGCCATCGGCTATGGTGGCATGAGCGTGGTTCTGAAAGCCAAAGATTTGAAGCTCGGAAAGTTCGTCGCATTAAAAATGCTGCTGCCCCACCTGATGCTGCAGTCGCACAGTATGGCTAGGTTTCAGCAAGAAGCTCATTCCGCTAGCGCTCTCAATCATCCGAATGTTGTAAGCATTCACAATTATGGAGAGACCGAGAGCGGACAGCCATTTCTTGTCATGGACCTGATCGAAGGAAGTTCGCTGGCCTCTCTCATCAAAAGAGAGAAACATCTGAGCGTGGACAGGGCCTTGAATATCTTCATTCAATTGTCTTCTGCGCTCTGCCACGCCCACCAGAATGGTATTGTTCACCGCGACCTGAAACCGAGCAACGTGCTTTTGTGCGAGCAGAACGGCGAAACAGATGTTTGCAAGATCGTCGACTTCGGAATCGCAAAACTGCTGCCTCATGAAGGGCGCGATGCAGTAAGTCTGACTCAAACTGGCGACGTATTCGGTAGCCCACTCTATATGAGTCCAGAACAGTGCAAAGGCGAAAAGCTTGATGCAAAAGCCGATATTTACTCGCTGGGCTGTCTCATGTACGAGACTCTATGCGGCACACCGCCTCACACCGGCAACAATATGCTGGAAGTTCTCTACAGGCACATGAATGAAATACCAAAGGACTTTAAGAGCCTGAAGCTGGATATCAGCGTGCCGCAGAAATTGGAAGCACTGATATTCAAGACCCTGGCAAAAGAACCTTCAGCTCGTCC
>CAZBOX010000214.1:0-10689 GCA_964493595.1 uncultured Candidatus Obscuribacterales bacterium
CTTGGCGCTATGGGTCTTGGCGAAATTAAGCCAGTCCATGGTCGGATGCGCATTTTTGCTCGTAATGATTTCAACGATGTCACCGTTTTTCATCGCCGTATTGAGCGGCACGATTCGATCATTGATACGAGCGCCTATGCATTTGTGACCGACATCTGTATGAACACGATAAGCGAAGTCTATCGGTGTTGAACCTTTGGGCAGATCGTATACGTCGCCGCGCGGACTGAATACAAAAACCTCGTCGGCAAAAAGATCCATTTTGACGGTGTCTAGATATTCTTGAGCGTCGGCTAGATCTTGCTGCCAGTCGACCAGTTGTCTCAACCAGGCCAATTTTTGATCGTCTTGACTGTCGGCGACCACCGAATCACCGGCTTCTTTGTATGCCCAATGGGCGGCGATACCGTATTCAGCCACGTGGTGCATGCGGCGGGTACGAATTTGAATTTCGACAGGCTTGCCCTTTGGACCTACAACTGCTGTGTGCAAAGACTGATAGTTATTGGCTTTAGGCATGGCGATATAGTCTTTAAATCGCCCTGGAATCGGCTTGAACAGCGCATGTACAAGACCCATGACCTCGTAGCACTTCTGCGTGTCCGGATCGGCATTGAGCTCGCAATAATTCTTGTCCTGGTTGCTGTCGATGATGACGCGGATAGCCAGGACATCATAAAGTTCTTCGAAAGTCTTCTGCTGCTTCTTCATCTTTTTCCAGATGCCGAAGAAGTGCTTGGGTCGACCGACGATTTCCGCCTCGATGCCACGATTTTCCAGCTCGCTGCGCATCTTTTCGACTACTTGCTCGATCAAGTAATCTCGCTCTGAATGGGTATCGGCAACCAGTCTTTCAATCTCAGTGAATTCTTCCGGATGAAGATACTTGAGTCCCAGGTCTTCGAGTTCCCATTTCATGCGTCCCAAACCGAAGCGATTGGCTAGAGGCGCATAGATTTCCAGAGTCTCTTTGGCAATTTCGCATTGTTTGCGGGGCAACATGTATTCCATGGTCCGCATGTTATGCAGCCGATCGGCAAGCTTTACCAGCACGACTCGAACGTCTTCGGCAATAGCGACGATCAATTTACGGAAATTTTCAGCCTGCCTCTCTTCTTTTGAGCTAAAACTGAATTTTCCCAGCTTGGTGACGCCTTCCACGATTTTGAGAACCGGCTTGCCGAACTTCTCTTCCATCTCTTTCGGTTTTACATCGCAGTCTTCCAGAACATCATGGAGAAGGCCGGCTGCAATGGTCTGATAGTCGCAGTTCAGCTCCGCCAGAAGACAAGCGACTTCAACAGGGTGAATGATATAGGGCTCTTCGGACTTTCGTACCTGCCCGTCATGACTCTTGTAGGCAAATTCATAAGCCTTACGGACATAGTCGAGCTCTTCTTGCGGCCGAGCTTGACGGCTTAAAATTTCGAAGAGTCTAGCCTCGATGGGCTGGGGCATCAAAAACTTCCTATAAGAAAGATGCGCCGTTACGGCTTTGCGGCGTTAATGAAGATTATACATTTGAGGAAACGCTTATCCCAGCGGACGTGACGAACTATTTCATAGATTTGCCGGGTTGCCAGTACGTAAAATCAGGGCAGTCTGGGATTATTTCCGGCCGGTGGAGCTTTTCAGACCAGCCACTTCGGTTCCTCCATAACCTGTAGTAGATTACTGGTCTTCCAGACTGGGTTCCTCTGCTGAAAGCTTTCTTTACTGGACTGCGGGAACTTTGCAACCAGGGTATCGTCAATTTGCTCTGTAAGGCAGCGAGCCTGGGGCAAGGCTGCATTGCTGTTAACTGTCTGTTGCGTCGTCTCATGAAATAGGTATCTGATATGCGTCCTACACTCCTGTGGACGCGGAGCACCGCTATTGGTGCTGCCGTGGTTGCAATGCTGTCCTCTTGCCTGACCGTCCCCTCTTTTGCAGAATCTCAACTAAACCAGAAAGCCGTAGCTGCGGCTGTTCCTCTCACCGGCGTCATCCACCACGCGCAAGAAATTGGCAACAAAGACTTTATCGTCAGCAAAACGCTGGTACATGCTTCGCCGCAGAAAGTCTTCGAGATTGTCACCGACTATCCCAATGCGGTGAGATATTTTACAAATTTGACTGCATGCGAAGTTCTGAGTGAAAACAACGGCGTCAAGCAAGTGCACTTCGGCGCAAAGGCAAATGGATTGATGAAATTGGACTATGTCCTTTCTATTGACCAGAGCAAAGCAAATCGTATTGAATGGACACGTGTGAAGGGCTCGTTCAAGGCGAATGAGGGCTACTGGGATCTGACTCCTGTGGATGGGGGACGCTCAACGCTGGTCACTTATGCCAAGCATGTAGATCCTGGTTTCTTTACTCCAAAGATGTTTGTGCACAAGACACTCAGAGACACGGCTGAAAATATCTTTCGCGACTTAAAAAAGACGGCTGAGCCTCCACAGGTGGCTGTCGATTCTTACGCCAAAATCGTCAAATGAAGATCTAGACCAACTGGCCTTCTCGCTCCTTAATTTCGTCCACTTTTCGCCATTCCAGATCGGTCAGATCTCCAGGTTCAAGTGCTACATCAAAAGTTTCTTCAAAGCCAGCCTTGAATGCGGGAATAAGCTCTAAGGCAGAAACGACGGTACCCGTGATCTCAAACAAATTGGCGTGGCGCTGGTTATCTTCTGCCGCATCCTTCACTTTGGAAAGAAGAAGCTCGCCCATCAGATTTTGCTCCTGACACAGCAAGATTGAACCGTGCTGCAAAAGAGCGTCGTGACGGCGCAGTTGCGCACTACCGACAATTTTCTTGCCTTTGTAGTGCAAGTCGGCTGTAGTCGTGGCCGTAAAACAGTCATGCATTTGACTGCCGGCTGCCTGGCCTTTTCCAATCTCAACATCGACACCCAGATTTTTAAAACCGAGAATCAGAGCCTGGCAAATTTTCTTATAGGACTCGATAACGCTCGAGCCCAGGTTTTTCCCTGACCCTACAAATGAATAGGTCAGCTCATCAAGGTGAAGGACTGCTCTTCCACCAGTTGGTCTTCGCACTACATCGAAGCCACGCGCGGTAATTCGCTCGCGTGCTTTCTCCGGCAGCTTTTGCCCATAACCTATTGATACTGCAGGCGGTGCCCAGCCATAGAATCTCAAAGTCGCAGGCACTGCACCGGCAATATGAGCATCCAGAATTGCCTCATCCAGAGCCATGTTGGTCGCGGCGTCAAAACATTCGTAGTCGATCAATCGCCAATTGTCTTTCATGGACTATAACCACCGACCGAAATTTAGGCCACACTCGCCTTGATAATCTGATCCATAGGCACCGGCGAATCGCTGAATGTAAACGCTTCATTGAGGAGCGGCAAAGCGGCGTCGTATTCTCCCTCAGAATCAGCGTACACAGTTGCCAGCGACGAACCGCCTCGAACGACTGAGCCGACTTTGCCTGTCAGAACCACACCGACGGCAAGGTTGATCGGGTCGCCTTTCTTCGTTCGTCCAGCCCCGAGAATTTTGCACGCCTCGGCAATTTTTCTGCCGTCAATATGCTTGATCCATTTTTGACCGGTGCCGGGGAGCAGAAGATCGAATTCGTGTTTTGCAGTCGGCATCAATTCCGGCTTTTCGATGATATCCGGATTGCCTCCCTGAGCGATTATGAGCTTGCGGAAGTGCTCGAGAGCGACACCACTTTCCATAAGCTGGACAAGTTTTTGGCGCGCGGCTTCCTCATTTTTAGCTTTTCCTGCTTTGACAAGGGCGAGCGAGCCAAGCGCCAGAGTAAGTTCGTGCAAATCGCCTGGTCCCTTTCCTTGCAATGTCTCAACAGCCTCGATCACCTCGAGAGTGTGTCCGACAGCCATACCCAGAGGCTGCTCCATATTGGTGACGACCGCCGTGATGGGACGGTTGATCAGCTTGCCCACCTCAACCATCACTCTTGCCAGATTTTGCGCTTTCTCCTCTGTATCCATAAACGCACCGCGACCGCATTTGACATCGAGGATGATCAAGTTGGTGCCGGCAGCCGCTT
Organism: uncultured Candidatus Obscuribacterales bacterium; assembly: GCA_964493595.1. Classification (GTDB taxonomy): domain Bacteria; phylum Cyanobacteriota; class Vampirovibrionia; order Obscuribacterales; family Obscuribacteraceae; genus QKMZ01. The sequence continues at coordinate 4,028 of CAZBOX010000214.1, forward strand.
TTTTGGAAACAATGGATGCAGCAATCAGCGGAACTGACTCGACCGTACCGGTGACATCACGCAGGGCATAAATTTTGCCGTCGGCAGGAGCCAATTCCTGAGTTTGACCGGCTATCGCCATGCCGATGTCTTTAACCTGCTGAATAAAGTGGTCGATCGAAATATCGGTTTTGAAACCTGGTATGGCTTCCAGTTTGTCGATGGTGCCGCCTGTGTGACCGAGTCCTCGCCCGGACAGCTTGGCCATGGGAAGACCGGCAGCAGCCATCAACGGCACAAAGACAAGCGTGGTTTTGTCGCCTACGCCGCCTGTCGAGTGCTTGTCCGCAACGATAGGTCCGATGGAAGAGAGATCGAGAACTTCACCTGAATTGCACATGCCCTCAGTCAGGTGTGCCGTCTCCTGCAATGTCATACCTTGCCAGCAGACCGCCATCAGCCAGGCGGACAATTGATAGTCCGGAATGGAGCCTTTCATGATTCCATTCAAGATAAAGTCGATTTCTTGATGCGTGTGTTCTTTTCCTGAGCGTTTCGCCAGGATAATATCGACCATTCTCACCGGGTTTCTCCTCCAAGACGAATTTGAATTGTAGCGGGAACGTGCCTGCTTTCCCCGCCTTGTAAATTAGTCCTGCGAATTTCAGAAAAGAAAAATCGAACCAGCCTCTTGACGACATACAGATCTTCTGCATAATGGTCATAGGGACCCCGGCCCATGAAAAACACTATTTACTCACGGCCGGGTCCCATCTTCTTTTCCCTCGCATTTCTCAAACGAGAAACGCGAGTTTTGCTTTTTGGGCGCAAACTTTAGAGAGCGAGAATTTGAGCTTTACATGTTAGACGGTAAGCCGGTTTGTCCGGCGCCGCTTTTGCTATGCTTTGGCCCAAGATTGGAGGGCAAGGTTTTGCCGTTACTGAGTCAGCCTCAAAACAGCGCGCAAGTAAGAGAAATTCGCCCACGCCTCGGGCAGATCAATTTCGTAAACTGCCTGCCAGTGCTTTTGCCTTTGACATCCGGGCACGTCGAAATTAACGCCGACATCACAGAAGATACGCCTGCCAACCTCAATTCAGGCTACACGAGCGGCGAGCTCGATCTCGGTGCGATGAGCTCTTTCTACTACCTTTCGAACGAAGAAGATCTGGTTCTTCTGCCGGGACTCTCAATCTCGACAAAAGCCGAAGTCGGCTCAGTTCTTTTCTTTGCAAAAGATCAAGTCGCAAACGGCTGCCGCGTTGTCGTGCCTGCGTCTTCTGCGACTTCAGTGGCCCTGCTGAAGCTCTACCTGGCTACCGTACACTCAATCAAAGCTGAGATTTTTACGAACGCCAGACCGGATTTGAAAGACTCGAGCTACGATGCAGCCCTGGTTATTGGCGACCGTGCCCTGACTGTCGATGGGCAATGGTCTGAAAATGCCGAGCGAATTGATTTGGGTCAGTGGTGGTCGACAAATTTCAAGGTGCCAATGGTTTTTGGCGTATGGGCAGCGAGAAAAACCTGGCGCGACGGCAATTTTGAAACTTTCGAGCACTTGAGCGCTGAATTACGGACAGCCAGAGATTTGGGTCTGGGTCCCCTTTTCAATGATGTATTGCAGCAGGCTGAAAAGCGCACGGCTCTCAGTCGCCATCGGTTAGAGCGTTATTTCCTGGAAGAACTGGATTACAGCCTGGATGATGAGCATCTGGCTGGTCTGTCTCTTTTCAAGGAACAATTGATCAAACACGCAATTCTGTAGCCGGGAAGCGGCGTGCCGGGATTTCTCTTGCCAACCGCCTGGATTCGCAAATAATGGGCGATTCAGATTGCTTAACTATTGTTATACTGATGAAGGCTTTTCAGAAGCCGCAGACGTAATTTTCAACGCGCTTACTGTTCAGAAGCATGCCGGAATCGCCTTACCAGAAACCGCCGCAACCAGGCCATCAAAATTCTCAGGCGCTCGTTTTACAGGGGCGCTACGAAATCATTGATCAGCTCGGACAGGGCGGTATGGGTACGGTGTATCTGGCTCGAGATCACCGCCTGCACGGTCGAACCTACGTTATCAAAAAGCTGCGCGACGATTTTTTCCGTGACGAAGATCGCGAAAAGGCGATGGCGTTCTTCATGCGAGAGATTGAGGTGCTCTGCGACCTGAAGCATCCCAACATCGTAGACATCAAAGATCATTTCCCGGAGGGCAACGACTATTTCATCCTCATGGAATATGTCGAGGGAAAAAACTTGCACGAGATGCTGCATGAGCGCGGCGAGCCGTTCTCAGAAGATCAAGTCCTGGAATGGTCGGTGCAGATTTGCAAGGTTTTGCACTACTTGCATACTCACGACCCGCCCGTAATCTACCGAGATCTCAAGCCAAGCAACGTAATGATCGACACTCTCGGTCGCGTCAAGCTAGTGGACTTCGGCATTGCCAGACAGTATCGAGACGACTCTGACAATACTCACGTAGTATCGGCCGGCTATTCTCCTCCCGAACAGTACTGGGGGGCAGCCGAACCTCGCTCGGATGTATACGCATTGGGAGCGACAATGTCCTTTCTTTTGACGGGGCAGGAACCTCTGGCTTTGCAGACTTCCTCACCGCGCAAGCATATGGAGAGCCTGTCAGAACACATCGATTACATAGTGCAGAGAGCGACTGCTCAAGATCCCTGGTTGCGTTTCCAGAATGCTCTGGAAATGCTGGAAGAGCTCGAGTATCAACCGGAAGTAAAACGCGGTCTGCCGCAGGGCAACTGGATCTGGGGCGGTGTAATTGGCGTATCTGTAGTGGCTCTGGCTTTTGCGATTTTGTATGTCGGCTGGCACAGTGCAATGATGCCCAAGCAGGACGGTCAAATCGCCAACACTACAGCCAAGAAAGTCGATTCGCTCCAGCAGCAATTGACAGAGACACGAAATCGAGAAGATCAAGTAAAAAAACAGCTCGACATCCTGCGCCAGCATATGGAAGAAGAGAGCAAGAAGAAGACCGACGAACCGCCTAAAGTAGCGGCGACTCCACCAGAAACCGGAGCCATGAGCACATCTTCAATACCGCTGCCGCAAGTAAGTCCAGTTCCGGGAACGGAGCCCAATGTTATGAGAGGCAAAGAACCTGACATACTTTTCCAGGAAGATTCCGAAGCGCAGCTTACTGATCCCGAAGGGCTGGCTCCGCTTGAAGAAGATACAAAGAAATCTCCTTTCGGTTTTCCAATCTTCAAATCCACAGATAATCACTAACTCCACAATCGCCGCAGGTCCAAGAATTTAAAATGCCTCTCTTACAATCCTTTCAAAAGGTAAGAGAACATCTTTTGCAAAGCGCAATTTTCGGAGCGGCCGCAGGCTGCGTCAGCCTTGTCGCTGCAGCCCTGGTAAACGGAATAGTGATGAGTATTACCCATCAAAAAGCAGGCTTCCTGACCAACGGCATGGTGGGAATCTTCTGGGGGCTTTTCGTGGGCGTGCCCATGGGAGCAATGTGGGGAGCAACGATTCTGAACGTCTTTCAACTGACCCGCAAATTTGGAAAAGAGTTCTGGCCAAGAATTCTCATTTATACGGGCGGCGGCGTGGCCGGACTGCTTATCGCGTATACCCCATTTGGAAAACATCTGGCCAGTAATTTCAAAGCGCTCAGCTACACGACAGGGATTCTCGACCCATTCGCGCCCGTTAGCCAGTGGATTCCTATCATGCCAATTACAGGGACTATAGCCCTTGCACTTTTCCCGCTGCTCAAGAAAAATTTCAAGAGAGAAAAGGCGAAATAGTAAACGACGGCAAAACTCAGCGCCGATTCAATCAGCAACCAATTCTTTCAAGGGAGCCAGTGCCAGCTTGCTTTTCAATTCCTGCGGCAATTCGGCAACAACCTTTTCTTGAATATGCACGATCAATTTCATCAGGTCTCTGCAATAGACTGAAGGATTGTCGAATCCATTCGCGGAGCTATAGCGGTGCGGAGGTTTGCCGCCTCCGCAAACGCTTACAATGGGACACTTCTTGCAGGCATCAGGCAATTCATTTTCCGCAGAAGCAAATAGTGCCACCACCTGAATGTCGAAAATCTCCTCCACCTCGTTGGAGAGAACGTTCAGGCCGACTTTCGTAATTCCTTCATAACAAGCCTTCAGCGCGCCACTAGGTTCGATACCACCATCTGTTTCTATGACAGCAAAATTCGAACTGATAGCTCCCACATCAACGGTTGACTTTTGTGAACCAAAAATGAGCCCAATTATGTTTTGGAACAATCGCACATTGAACTCAGTATCTGCCTCAGCGAACCACTCATCGAAGATTGGAATGAGCCAGTCAGCATACGGCGTATTGGTGCCATTTATGTCCACACCGGGCGGCGGAATATCGTGAGTGGCATCAGGCAAGCGCAAATCAATGGAACGCAAACCCAGACCGCGAAAGTGTCTATAGATCTCGATTGGATCGCTGTGGATATTTATGACTGAAAGGATGCCGTTCATTCGAGGCTCAAACTGAGGGTCCGACTGGATCAAATCCAGAGCGGCCTTTACTCGATGGTAAGAACCTTTGCCTTGATGATCGACACGGTTGGCATCGTTGACTTCAGGCGTTCCGTCCAAACTGATCCCGTAACTGATATTCAGCTCGTTCAAAAGCCTGAGCCATTCGGTGGTTAAAAGAGTGCCGTTTGTTTGTATCGAAAAATAAGGCTGAATTTCAGGCAACAAAATCCTGTGTGCCCGTTCGGTGAATTTGCGCAGAAATTCCGGGCCGACCAAAAGAGGCTCACCACCGTGGAAAATAAATTCCACAGTGGTGAGACCGTTTGACAAGCAGTGATTGCGAGCCTTTTGAATAGTGGAATTGACCACTTCGTCGGACATCACAGCCGGCTGATTCAGATACGTCTTGTCTGTGAGGTTGTAAACATAGCAATATTTGCAATTCAAATTGCAACGACTGGCTATCTTCAACACGTAAGACGTAATCGGGCGCCTCTTGATTTCCCCGCCAGCCTTGTTTTCAATTACTGACTTCATTGAAACTCCGATTATGCGGCGGAAAAGGGGCAAATAGTGCGCTCACAATTCCGGTGAGATGAAATTAGGGGCCGCCGCCTTCGCCGAAAGAGCTTCCTGCTTCATCTTCCACCAGCACCTGTTCGATGATTTTCTTCAGAACCGGGTGCTTGACTTGCTGCAATTGTATAACGGCCTCGGATTCCTTAACATCAACGGAAAAACTTTGGACATCGTTCTTCGTCATTACTGAGCTCCAGTTTTTAATATTTACTTGCTTGCTCGCTTGCTTGGGACGGCCGTAAAAATGCCAAAAGACACTAGTAAGCCATTTGAAAGTTACCGTTCGGTGACTTGGAAATAATATTAGCGGTATACGCGATCTATTGAGGATAAACTTTGTACATTTGGGGTTATTTTCGGTTAACCGCAACTTAAATCGTACTTGGTTAATCTTTTGCGAGATGAATTTGTAAACAGTCCGACAAATGTCCAGCAGCACCACTCACATTTGGATTGAAGAACCGGTTGGCCTCAATGAAGAGACAACCTACAGCGCTGTTATTGAAGCACCAAACAAAGAACGCCAGACGCTTTGGTTCAAAATTCCGAGCAAGCATGCGCACTTGGCTGTTTGCAGTCTGGACGCATTTGCCGTGGCCAATATATTCCTTTTGATGAAAGAAGGTTTCGATTGTCGCTTCCACGGCAACCTTTCACCATCATTACTGCGCAATCTCAGCGAATTCCAGTCGGTTTGGCAGGTTTGGCGACCGGAGAGATACAAACAAATCGAAATCATTCCGGACTCCCAGTGCGAAGAAACTGTTGCTCATGAACGCACGAATGCAATTGCTGCCTTCAGTGGTGGCGTCGACAGCACTCACACGATTTACCGGCACACGATTGGCTCCTGTCCAAAACCCTGGAAGCGCGAGATAAAAAGCGGCCTTTTCGTGCACGGTTTTGATATTCCACTTTCAGCGCCTGATGCTTTTGAGCGAGCAGTTAAACCTATCGAATCTACCCTTGCGGCAGTAGGCATCGACTTGATCACCATGTCTACTAATCTTCAGGCAATGAACATCGAGTGGGACGACACACATATTGCCGGACTGGCATCAACACTCATGTTCTTCAAGAACAATTTCAACGAAGGGCTTGTGGCGAGCGGATGTGCATACAACGGACTGGTTTTGCCCTGGGGTTCAAACCCGATTACAGATCATCTTCTATCAAGTAAGAATTTCGGAATCGTTCACGATGGAGCAAGCGTAAAACGCGCTGAGAAAATAAGGCAACTCACGCAATGGTCGAACGGATACGACAATTTGCGAATTTGTTTCAGTGCTGAAAAACGCGACGAAAACTGCGGAATATGTGCAAAGTGTGTAATGGATATTCTGCTCACGCGGTTTCACGGCATTCCGCAATCCAAAGCAATTCCGGAATTGACCGACGCCAAGCTAGCTGTTTTGAACATCCCAACACCACACCAAATCGCCGCATTCGACAATGTCGCGCGAGCAGCGAAAGAAAAAGGAATTACAGATCCATGGGTGCGTATTTTAGAAACGCGCCTCAAAGAGCAGAAGAAAGCCCAAAGTAACGGCGCCAAACCTGCACCTCGGTTTAGCGCACTACTCAAGCGCATCATC
>CAZBOX010000215.1:0-10681 GCA_964493595.1 uncultured Candidatus Obscuribacterales bacterium
GGCAAAGTCCCAGTCTTTTCGCGGGTTTCGGGGCAAAAAGCACCGGAGAGCCGCTCAGCATCATATTATCCAGACTTGGTCTGGCATACGAACACCACTTCAAAAACGCTCTTGAGCTTAAATACGGCGTCACTTACGTAAGTCTGGCTCGCACGGAAATTCAAGCTGAGATTCTGAAGATCGTCCCGGAAGCGAAGATTCGCGAGCATATGATGGTCCCGGTGAATGAAAAGGGCTCTCGCATCACGGTCGTCATGGTCAATCCAGAGCATACCAGCGGATTGGCCGCCCTCAAGCCTTATTTCGGCGAGAGACAATTTACGCCCGTAGTCTGTACCGAAGACGATTTCATGCTCTTCATGAGCAATCTATATCACTCGCAGCTTGATTCGAAAGCAGCTTCCGGCGAGACCAATGGCGCCAAGGAAGAAGACGCAAAGAAAGAAGAAAGTCCCAAAGAACAGCCAAAAGCAGAAGAGAAACCCGCTCTTTCACCGCTGGCGGCATTCCTGGCCAAAGGAAAAGCCGAGCAGGAAGCGCAGGCTAAGGCTGAAGCGGAAGCCGCAACCAAGGCTGAAGCGGAGGCCGCAGCCAAGGCAAAAGCCGACGCCGAAGCTGCAGCAAAGGCGGAAGAAGAAGCGGCGGCAAAGGCCAAAGCCGAAGCAGCCGCAGCCCAGGCCGAAGCCGAAGCTCGAGAAAAAGCGGAGAAAGAGAAGGCGGAGAAAGAAAAGGCTGATAAAGAAAGAGCCGAAAAAGAGCAAGCGGAGAAAGAAAAGGCGGCAGCGGAGCCCGAAATAGTCGTCAAGTCAGATCTCGACTCAGCTTCAGCCTACAAATCCGAGCTCGAGAAGATGTTCAAGCCCGAGCCGGAAATTCCAACCAATGACGAGACCGGAAAGTTTGACCTGAATATGCTGCAGAAGCATATAGAACAAACCCGCAACAAAGCCAATAAGAAGCCCGCAGAAAGCAGCGCTAAATCTGCCGACAAGGAAGCAAATTCTCAAACGGCAGACGAAATAAAAGATGAGAAAACCGAAGCGGTAAGCACTCCTGAAACGAAGCCGGAGCAAGCTGAGGATGTCTCTGAAAGAAAAGAACCAAAAGCGGAGCCAAAACCCGAGACAAAGAAGGAATCACGTCCGGATGCCAGGGATGTGGCAAGAGAATTAGCCAAGGAGCTTGCAGAAGAAACGCGCAAGCCGGGAGAGAAAGACGACGAGGCTACCGGCGAATTCGACGCTCTGGTCAGCCCCACTGTCGAAAAGAAGCAGGCCCAACCAGAAACAAAACCCGAGCCAAAGGCGGAGGCCAAAGAAGAACAGAAGCAGGAGCCGAAAGAAGAGAAGAAGGCGGAACCGGAAACGCAGCCGGAGCCGGAAAAGGCAGAAGAGGAGAAACAAGCCTCCAAAGAAAAACCCAGCGAAGTCAAACTGGATCAAACCGGCGAAGATTTCAAGGCGATCACGCCAAAAGCAAGTGGCGAAGCTGCTCTTGGCGAATGTGAGCCGGTTGCGAGTGAATCAGTTGCTCGACCACCAGCAGGTGATCAGAAACAGCGCGAAGGTCTGGAAAAAGAAGGCGACGACGCGGCCGTCATCATGCTTTGCAATCAGATTCTGGCAAACGGCATTGCCAAAGGGGCATCGACTATCCATGTGGAGGCATTGGACAAGCAGGTTTTGGTTCATTACCGCATCCAGGGTCAGTTGATGATCGTGAGAAAGTTGCCAAAAATGCTGATGCCTGCCCTCACCCAACGCTTCCGCAAAATGGCCCGCGTCGACCAGCAGGACAGGCGACTGCCTCAGGACGGACGCGTAAAAGTGCGAATGTCGGGCAAAGACTTCAACCTGAGAATGACGGTTGTCCCCCACACCGCAGGCGGTGAGCACATCCTTGTTTGGATAGAATAAAGCCAGCCGGTAAAGCAGAGCTGGGCGGTTGGAACATTGCAGATTTGTTTTAGACCGGTATTTACAAGAACGAAAGTGGAAAGTTAGCTTTGAGAACCAAGTGAATATCAGCCGCAGGCAGGTTGTTTTACCCTCTTCCGGACTCGGGAACCCATGGCACTAATCAAAAAAGACTTTGGAGAATTGCTCGTCGACAACGGGCTGATTACTGCCGAGGAATTGAAACTGGTTCAGCAAGAGCGCCTGCGCACAGGTGAGCCGATCAGCCTGATCCTGTCGAGGCTCGGTCTGGCCAATGAGACGCACCTGCAAAATGCCCTGGAAATGCAGTTCGGCGTCAAATACATTTCACTGGCCAAGTCTCAGCCCGAACTTGGTGCTCTCGAACTATTACCCGAGACCCTGATGCGCCAACATCAGGTGGTTCCTGTAAGCAGCGAAGGCAATTGCCTTATGGTGGCAATGGTCAATCCGAACAATTTGCTTGCCCTGGACGACATCAAGTATCGCTTGAAAGGCATGCAGATAAAGACCATGGTCTGCACCGAAGATGACTTCCAGCATTTCATGGAAAACATCTATGCCTCGAGGCAGGACCTGCTCCAGGAGGAGTCTTACGAAGAAGCCGATCAGACTTTTATAGAAGCGGAAGTCGATCTCTCAACGCTCGATCTGATCAGCAGCGCAGAGGACCATATCAATGACCTCGACCTGGCTAAACAAGCACAGGATGCGCCTATTGTTCACCTCGCCAATCAGATTTTGGCCAAAGCAATCAAGAAGCATTGTTCCGATATTCACATCGAACCGACTGTCAATTCGGTAGTAATCCGATACCGCCTCGATGGTGTTCTGTTTGTCGATCGAAAATTGCCGCGCGCTATTCTGGCTGCCCTGATTTCGCGTTATAAAATCATGGCCGACATGGACATAGCCGAAAGAAGATTGCCGCAAGATGGTCGTATCCGCGTGCGTTTTTCAGGACGCGATATCGATTTTCGTGTTTCGTCGCTGCCTTCTAAGCACGGTGAGAAGATCGTCATGAGAATGCTGGACAAGTCCGGCACTATGCTGGGTCTGGACAAACTAATCAGTGACGAAGGAACTCTGGACATTATTCGCGAGATGGTAAGCAAGCCTTACGGAATCATTTTCGTGACAGGCCCAACCGGTTCGGGAAAAACAACCACGCTCTACTCGGCACTTGCCGAACGCAATTCGCCGGAAGTAAATATCGTCACAGCCGAGGATCCGATCGAATACGAGATGGCCGGCATCACACAAGTTCAGGTACTGCGCGAAAAAGGTCTGGACTTCGCTCGAATCTTGCGTTCATTCTTACGGCAAGACCCGGATATCATGCTCGTTGGAGAAACACGTGACCGTGAGACAGCAAAAATCGCGGTAGAGGCGGCTCTCACAGGTCACCTCGTATTTACGACCCTGCACACCAATGATGCTCCCGGCGCAATAACGCGTTTGGCGGAGATGGAAGTTGACCCATATCTGGTGGCATCGGCAACAATCGGTGTCGTAGCGCAACGTCTGGTCAGGCGTATTTGCCCCGACTGTACGCAGGAATACAAACCGGAAAGATCGGCGCTGGAATATCTCGGCGTTCTAGACCGTTTACAGGACAAACCGGCGGAGTCGACTATTCAATATTTCAGATTTCGCACCGACGAAAAAGGTTGGCCGATTTTCCAGCGTGGTGTCGGATGCGATGGCTGCAATCAAACCGGATATAAAAATCGTATCGGTGTATTCGAAGTGATGCGCATGAATGATGAATTGCGCGAATTGATTTCTAAAGGCTCGAGCACCGCAATGATTCGTTTTGCTGGCAAACAGTCCGGTATGATCACACTCAAAGATTACAGTATCAGGCTGGTGGGTCAGGGCTTGACCACGGCAGATGAAGTGGTGCGGGTCACGCTGGCTGATACCGAAGGTGATGACAAACTCTGTCCAAAATGCCGAACTCCCATCAGCGATGATTTCATCAAGTGTCCTTTCTGCCAGCACGATTTGAAAACTACCTGCACGAGATGCGGAACCCTGCAACAAGAAGGCTGGACCAGCTGTCCAAAATGCGGACTGACTGAAGAGGAGGCGCAGCGCGAAACCGAATGCACCGGTTGCAATGCAGAAATCATGGGTGAATGGACGCGTTGCCCATATTGTCAGGAACCCAGAAAGCAGAAAAGCAAGTAGTGGAGGGTGACAGCGTCAACCGAATGACGCTTTTGTCGCCGCAAAACAAAATCCGGGGGGCAGGTCATGAATATTGAAATGCAGGAGATTCTCCAGCTGGTCCAGGACAGGTCAGCATCGGACTTGCATCTCAAAACTGGTCAGCCGCCGGTAATAAGAGTGTCGGGAAAACTGCTGCGCAGCCAATTGCCGACGCTGACGGCCAACGATGTGGAACGTCTTGTTTTTGAAATCTTGACCCCGGAACAGCGTAATCAGGTAGAAACGAATTTCGAGCTGGATGCCAGCTTCGGTATTGACGGGGTGGGAAGATTTCGCATAAATGTATTCAAAGAACGTGGCAACTATGCAGCAGCATTTCGAGTAGTACCATCCACAATACCGTCACTGGATGATCTCTGCCTGCCTAAAATCTGCAAAGAAATTACTCAGAAGCCGCGCGGTCTGATTCTCATCACAGGACCGACCGGCTCGGGCAAATCCACCACGCTGGCTTCTATGATCGACTGGATCAATGAAAATCGTTCCGAGCACATTTTGACCATCGAAGATCCGATCGAGTTTTTGCACTCGAGCAAGAAATCTGTTGTTTCTCAAAGAGAATTGGGTGCAGACACTAGAAGTTTTTCCAATGCGCTGCGCTCAGCACTCCGGGAAGACCCGGACGTTATCCTTGTAGGTGAGATGCGCGATCTGGAAACCATCCATCTGGCGCTTACCGCAGCTGAAACCGGTCACCTGGTTTTCGGAACAGTGCACACCAGCTCAGCGCCCCAAACAATCGACCGGATTATCGACGCGTTTCCCCCGGCCCAGCAGCAGCAGATTCGAATCATGCTGTCGAACGGTCTTGTCGCAGTCGTCAGCCAGACTCTCTTGCCCAGACAACAGGAATCAGCTGGTGGCAGCCCGGTAACCAAAGGCCGTGTTCTGGCTGCCGAGGTTCTGGTCAACACAGCCGCCATCTCGAATCTAATTAGAGAATCGAAGACTGCCCAAATTTATTCATCCATTCAAATGGGTGGCAATTTAGGCATGCAAACCCTTGAGTCGGCGCTGGTGGCGCTCGTCAAACAAGGTGCGGTCAGTGCCGCCGATGCGCTGTCCAAAACTTCACGCCCGGACGAACTCGAACAGCTTCTTGCATCCGCGTCAAAGGCCCCCACCAGAAGCGGCACCGGTGGAGGGCAGGGATTCGGCTATGGTAGTTTCGGTTAGTTTTTGAAATTGGCTGCAGGGCTAGATGGACTTTGTCTACAAAGTAAAAGACATGAGCGGAGAGGTGAGAGAATCCTCTGCCAAGGCGGACAATGCCCAATTGCTGAGAGCAAGGCTGACGGCCAGAGGCTATGAAGTTCTAGAAATAAAGGAAAAGGGCTTTTCTCTTGCCCAGATACCTTTCTATGCCGAATTAGATGCTGCATTTGCCCGACTTGAGCCGATCGGGCTCAGGGACATGGTGGTTTTCAGCCGCCAGTTTGCAGCCATGATTAGCGCCGGAGTGCCGCTTCTCAGGACTCTGTCGATCATTGTCGAGCAATGCAAAAATAGAAAGCTCAAAGGTTGCCTGGAAGAAGTGCGAAGATCGGTCGAGTCGGGTCTTTCTCTTTCGGACGCTCTAACCCGCCAGCATGGTGTTTTCGATAAGCTCTACGTGTCGATGGTTCGAGCTGGAGAAGCGGGTGGTTTTCTGTCGGAGGTCCTGACCAGATTGGCAGACTTTCTTGAAGCCCGGCAAAAGCTCAACCAGAAAGTCCGTTCTGCAATGGTCTATCCGTCTGTCGTCCTGGCAATCGCAGTTCTAGTTTTCTGGGTGATGCTGACTTTCATCCTGCCGATATTCGAGGGACTTTTCCGAAATATTGGTACGGAACTGCCCGCTTATACAAGATTTTTGATGAGCCTGTCGGAATACATGCGCTCTATCTGGATGGCGATTTTTGTAGTCTGTGTACTGATATCGCTTTACTTTTTGAAGCGTTACTACAGGACAGAGAAAGGGCGAGAGCACATCGACGGGATCTTTTTGTCCCTGCCGCTCTTTGGCGACTTATCGAGAAAAGTCGCGATAGCCCGGTTCTGTCGCACTTTCGGCACTTTGATCAAAGCCGGAGTGCCGATGCTCTCAGCGCTTGACGTAGTCAAGGATACGGCTGGAAACGCCAGCATTGCGCGCTCTGTAGAAAAAATCTATAACGAGGTGCGCCAGGGCGGGTCAATTTCAAAACCGATGGCCAGAATTTCTCTTTTCCCGACAATGGTCACCCAGATGGTGGCGGTCGGAGAGGAAACCGGGAATCTCGACGAGATGTTGACAAAGGTCGCTGAATTTTACGATATGGAGGTCGACAATTCGGTCGAATCACTGACCTCGTTGCTCGAACCCATCATGGTTGTTGGGATTGGGGGAATTGTCGGCTCGGTTGTCGTGGGCATGTACCTGCCAATTTTCACGGTAATCGAACAACTTAGATAGCAATTCATATTTCCAAGCACTGGCGATTAATCTTTTTGTTTGCTAATCTGCCTTAGGGTTCTACAATATGTCTGGCGGGTCTGTGAAAATATATCAAGTGAGCAAGAGCTTGCACGTACAAAAGTCATCTATATCGAGCGGCACAACAGCCAAAATGGACACAACAGGAAAAGGAACTGACCAGATACACCACTGGCTTTCCGTATATTCCGAATCTCGTGATCCGGCTTTGCGGGACTCGATCATCCAAGCGTCGTTGCCGCTTGTGAAAAGAATTGCCTACGGTCTGGCGCGACGCTCGACCGACCCTGTCGAAGATCTGATCCAGGTGGGCTCTATCGGGCTCATCAAGGCAGTCGACCAGTTCAAGCCTGATGCCGGCGCTAAGTTTCAGACTTACGCCACACACTTGATTACCGGCGAAATTCGACACTACCTGAGAGACAAGACTGCCATGATTCGCGCTCCGCGCGAATTGCAGGAATTGTCCTTCCGCATCAATAGATTGGTGCAGAGCCTAACTGCCCGCCTGGGGCGCGAGCCTTCAGACGTGGAAATCGCGCATGAGCTGGAAATTCCGGTAAGCCGCGTCAATGAAGCCTATGAAGTCGATCGCAGACGCACTCTGATCTCGCTGGATCAGGCGCTGTCCAACGATGCAGGCTCAGAGCAGTCACTGATCGACACACTGGTTGATGGTAAATACCAAACAAATCAGATGGCTAAGGAAGACCGCTTCATGTTGGCTGAAGCAATCAAGCAGCTGAGAGACGGTCTGCGCGAAGTCGTGCAGTTGACTTTCTACGAAGACTTGAGCCAAACAGAAGTAGCTCGCCGATTGGGAATTTCGCAGATGCAAGTGTCTCGCCGATTGAGAGCAGCAACTGCCGAACTGCATAAGATCATCACGCAAAACAGAAAGACTGGTGGCCAGAAAGGCAGTTAGTCGATGGCGGATGTTGTCATCCAAACGACAAACTTATCCAAAGAGCTAACCAGCAGTCTTTTACGCCGCAAGGTCCGCATTCTGAGCGGGCTGGACCTGAGCGTAACCAAAGGTGAAACATTCGGTCTTATCGGGCCGAATGGGGCCGGAAAGACCACTTCGATAAAATTGATGCTCGGGCTGATGCGCCCGACAGAAGGGCAGGCTGAAATTCTGGGACTGCCAGCCGGTGACAAGAGAGCCCTGGCAAGACTGGGATATCTGCCGGAGAATCCCTATTTTTACTCGCATCTGACCGGCCGAGAATTCCTCGATTTTGCCGGACAGCTATTTGGCATCGAAAAAAAACTGCGCCGCGAACGTGCTGGAGAACTGATAAAGACCGTCGGTTTGAGCCAGGCAGCTGACATGCAGATGCGTAAATATTCCAAAGGGATGCTGCAAAGGTTGGGCATCGCACAATCGCTGATCAATGAACCGGAGCTGATTTTTTGGGATGAACCGATGTCTGGGCTTGATCCGATTGGTCGCCGAGACGTTCGCCAGATCCTTCTTTCGCTAAAAGAAAAAGGCACCACGATATTTTTCAATTCGCACTTGCTGCCGGACGTAAACGAAGTTTGCGACCGGGTCGGAGTGATGTGCAAAGGACGCATGGTGGTGCAGGAGAAAGTAAAGAACATATCGGGCGGCGGCGATTACAAAGATCTGGAGGATTTTTTCCTCTCGGTCATTGCGCACGCAGAAGACGGATCGGCTGACAAAAACGATAAAGCCTCTGCCAAAACAGGAGAGGAGGCGGTGTCATGACCGATAACAGCAGCAATGCAAAATTACCCGTCAATTCCTTAGAACCCATTCTGGCGATTGCGCTCAACACTTTTCGCGAGACTGTTCGCGACCGAATTGTCTATGCTCTAATTCTTTTCGCGGCCATCGTGACCGTTCTGGGCATTATTCTGGGTTCGCTTTCTGTCGGTCAGGACATCCGCATACTCAAAGATATCGGGCTGGCAGCGATTTCTCTTATAGGCGGAATAATCGCAGTCTTCGCCGGCACCAACCTTGTCTATAAAGAATTAGAGCGGCGCACAATCTATATCATTTTCACCAAGCCCGTAAGCGGATGGCAATTTGTGCTCGGAAAATACATCGGTCTTTGCCTTTGCGTTCTGGTCATGGTGGCGGCTATGGGTGCTTTTCTCACCATAATTGTCGCTGCCGTCGGAGGCGGATTGGCGGGCGCAAACTTCCTGGATCAGCTTAAAGAAATCTCTCAAGAGCTGTCACTCATCTACCTCGAGCTTCTATTCGTGACAGCCCTGGCAACTTTCTTTTCCACATTTTCAACGCCGGTCATGAGCGTTCTCTTTACGCTCTCCATATGGCTGGCAGGGCATCTGGGAGAGTCGCTGCTGGAATTGGGCAAATTGTCGCAGAATCCGTTTCTTGCTCAATGCCTGAGCGTCATTTTTTATTGCCTTCCTGATTTTGCAGGACTGACGAGGATTCGCGGGCATCTGCTTTATGGAACAGTCCCGGGGATGGAAGTGCTTACTTACCTGATTACATATGTCCTTGCCTACGTGCTCATGCTGCTTGTTTTAGCAGCTATAGTTACAGAAAGAAAAGAATTTACATGAGCGTCTCTATTTCGGAATCACCAGCAGCTCTCTATTCGCTCACATTTATTGTGGGCGCATGCGTCGGCAGTTTTCTCAACGTTCTTGCCATTCGCTCTTTAGCGGAAAAGAACCTTTTGATGCCGCCCTCCTCATGCCCGGACTGCGACACCAGGCTAGGTCCATTCGAGCTGATCCCGATCGCTTCTTACTTTTTGTTGGGCGGCAAGTGCAAGCATTGCAAGAAGAAAATTTCCTGGCAATATCCTGTAGTCGAGCTGTTTACCGCCCTCTGGTTCATGATTGTCGTCTGGCGTTTCGGCTTAACACCGGAAGGCTTCGGAATGCTCTATTTCTCCTCAGTACTGATAGCGGTTACAGTCACCGATTTCCGCGAAAAGCTCATCCCGCATGAAATTACCTATCCATCGATCCTGCTTGGCATTATGTTCAGCGGGCTGGTGAGAAACGATCTGATTGGCACCATGGCCGGTATCGGGGGCAGCTACATTCTCTTCGATTTCATCGCCTTCTATGGTCTGAAACTCTACCCTGTTCTCCATCCCGAGGTTAAGGAGAGCGGACAAGATGGAGATATCGAGGACGAAGAAGATACGGGCATCGATAATGCTCTGGGAGTAGGTCCCGATCCCATCGATGAAGAATTCGAAGTCATGGGCGGCGGGGACGCTGTTCTGGCAGCGCTTGTTTCTGCCTGGCTGGGCTGGGAGCGTCTGGTAATTACAGTCATGCTTGGTTTCATATTCGGTGCACTTCTGGGTGGATTTTACCTGGCAGGCGAAATGAGAAAAGCAGGAATTCTCGGTCATTGCATCAAGCGAGGGATGATTTGCCTGGGCATTTTCGGAATTATCGGGGCCGCCGTATTTTACAGCCTGGCCAAAATTTCCAGCCAGTCGATTTGGGAAGCTCAATGGGCCGTCGCCATTGCCATTTTTGCCGTCGCCGGAGGCTTTGTCGGATTTATCTGGGCCGGCAAACGCGTCTCCCAGCCATTTCCTTTCGGCCCTGCACTGGCGCTGGCAGCCGGAGTCTCAATGTTCATAATGCCCAATTCGATCTTTCCAGCCGAGCGAATATAAGCCAAGACGTCCTCGGGTCATATATAAGAGCGATTTTGGACTAAACTTGAACATGTAGGCACGCGTCGAATCGGCCCAGGCAAGAAGCTAACAGGTATAGAGATTTGTTCGGTTTTGGAAAACGCAAAGGACCGACTCTGGGGCTGGACATAAACAGCGACAGCATCACTCTTTTGCAGCTGGAAAAAACACGCTCGGGCATCGAAGTATCGCGCTTTGCCTGCCAACCAACACCGGCAAACGCCGTTCGGGAAGGGCTGGTCGCCGAGCCTGAATTGGTCGGTGAGGTAGTCATCGATTTGATGAACGAGGCCGGGCTTCCCGCCTCCGGGCAGACGCCTATTCTCAATGTGGTGGTTCCGGCCCAGGCAGTGGTCATCCGCCTGATGCCCGTACCAGTAGGC
>CAZBOX010000216.1:0-10666 GCA_964493595.1 uncultured Candidatus Obscuribacterales bacterium
TTTTGCGAGCCACTGCGTCTTTGATTTTGACGGCTGGATTTCGTTGTGTCTTCTTCAGCGGGACGAAAGGCAATCACGGTTTTGTGCGAGCCATGACCGATTTCCAGTGTCGGCGTCACACCGATACCGTGGCAGTGCGTGCAATGCACGGTGAACAGTTCTCTCAAACTTTGACCTTGCCGCCTGCGTGTCAATTCGACAAGACCGAGGTCTGACAATTGACCGATTTGCGGTTTGGCACGATCTTCCTCGAGCGCGCGCTGGAAATTCTCCAGAACTTGCTGTTGGTCTTTACGGCTGTCCATATCGATAAAGTCGACGATGACCATGCCGCCTATATTGCGCAGTCTCAGCTGTCTGGAAATTTCCTGAGCTGCTTCCAGATTGGTGCGTCTTACTGTTTCGGCTTGCGTTCTTGACGATGTGAAACGACCTGAGTTGACGTCGATTACAGTCAAAGCTTCGGTGGGCTGAATGTTCAAGTGACCGCCGGAAGGCAATTCCACGCGATCGGATAGGGCCGCTTCAATCTCTCTGTCGACGCCCTTGGATACGAGCAAGCTGCTGTCGCCAACATGAGCCAGCACTTTGGTTTGTCTGCTTGCCCAGCCTTCCAGGTATTCTGCTGCTCGTCTTTGACCATCTTGGGAATCGACGATGATTTCTTGCACATCATGCGAGTAGGCATCACGAATGACGCGGTACAGCAAATCTTGATCGCGGTAGATGAGCGCCGGTCCGATTGCCGCTTCTGCTTCGGAGACGACTGTCTGCCATCTGTCCCAGAGCAGCTCGAAATCGTCGAAAAGCTCGCTTTCATTCTGACCTTTGGCTTCGGTTCTGATTATTAGACCGACGCCGGGGGGCTTCATCAAATTGACGGTAGCTTTGAGACGTGCTCTTTCACGGGCTTCCGAAATGCGCCTCGAGATTGAAACTCCGCGCTCTTCCGGAACCAGAACAAGAAAACGTCCCGGCAGACTTATAGCAGTGGAAACGCGCGGTCCCTTGTGACCGGTCGGCTCTTTTGTAATTTGAACGAGCAATTTTTGCTTCGGTACGAGGCGTTCTTTTAAAGGACCTTGACCGGGAACATCATTGGCATGGAGAAAGCCCATTTTGTCTTTGCCGAGATTGACGAAGGCAGCGTCGATACCGGGCAGGATGTTTTCAACAACTGCCGTGTAAATGTCGCCCAGGAGCAATTCGCCACGATTTACGAAAAACTCCACCACTCGTTCATTCTCGAGAATGGCTCCGATATTGTCGTGTTCTGAAATAACTAGTGACCTTTTCATAAGACTCCTCTTTGTCTTGTCTGAAATTCTGGGGCGTTAGTGGTGCTTGCACCGCTTCTGGTTCGTTGAACCGCCCCCTGTTTAAACCTCAAAAAGTGCAGTGTCGCCTTCAGCCTTCAGGCTTTCGCGAGTAACCCGCCAGTTGATATTGGACGCAAGATGCGCCAAAACATCGCCCGGCTTAACGTGCTGGCTAGGTCCTGTCGCCAGCAAAAGCTCCACATAAGGCTCGGAATTTTCCGAGACGGATATGGAGATCACTCCCGGACGAATATCTTTCGATTTGCCGTCCGCATTGAAGACCGGGAGCGAGTCGGCGTTTTTAAGCGCCAAAACTCTTTCTTTGAGGAAGCTCAAGAGCTTGTCCTTATCGGTTGGAGCAAGAACCGGTTGAGTGGCCGTTTCTGTAGCGCCTTCTTCCAAGGCAGGCTTTTGCGATTCCTCGCGGATACTTTGGGGCAGCGCTCTGTAGACAGCGCTTTTTACATATGAATTGAGCGACTTCTTCGTCTTTTCAATTCGCTTTGCACGAGTAACTTGCACTTCCGGCGGCAGTTTCTCGTTGAGCAGCCGTTGAAATTCAGACGGCTCCAGGGCATAAACAAGTTCAATTTCGGCAACTTCGCCTTCGCCTTCCTGGAAGAGCGGAAGCGGAAGAGCCAGCTCAATTTTCGGCGATGGGTTGAAGCCTTGAGTGTAAGCCACAGCCATCATGGCGCGGCGGGCCGCTCTGGCAAAGAGATGCTGCAGGTCGAGGTGCGAGATATATCGCAACTGTCCGATTTTATGGAATTGAAAGCGAATGACACAAGCGCTGTCGCTCTGCTTTTCTTCCGGTGGCTTGGTGAAGAATATCGAAGGATGACTGTCTTCCTGTCCGTGAGCAGCCAGTTCTTTGACGAACGGATTGCGCTTCATCACTTCTACTTTTGGCGCCGCCAGCAAGTGTGTAGTAGAGAGCTCCGTGCAAACACCACAGGCATGGCAGAGATTTTCCGTGCAAGGTGCAGTTTCTTGAGTGGCCAGTGCTTTCTCCCACTCTTTTACCAGCCACCAGTTATGAAGCCCGATATGAACGACATCCCATGGTTGGTCACTGCCTACTACTCTGTCGGTGCAGGCCATGTCGATAAGACTGAGACCCATGGATTCTGCAACTTCATTCCAAATTGCCGGCTGGAACTTATCGTCCCAGGCGTCGAATGTGCAGCCCTTTTGATAAGCCTGGTAAATCATCTCTCCCACTTGCCTGTCGCCTCTGGATATGACGGCTTCCAGCAAGCTGATTTCTGCATCGGTGAGATTGAGCGTGACATTCTTCAAGCGATATTCGCGCATCTTTTCGCGCAGAACATTGTGCTTGCGTTTTGTTTCTTCCGGTGTGAATTGTCCGAACCATTGAAAGGGCGTAAATGGCTTGGGAACAAAGTTTGAGATAGTGCAAGTAAATTCGATGGCCCGTCTGTATTTGGCTCTGTCGGTGTTTCTAATCGCGTGACAGTGACGGGTCGCTTCATCCAGAATTTGAATAATTCCTTCGAGATCTTCATCGCGTTCGGTGGGCAAGCCGCACATGAAATAGAGCTTGATTGAAGACCAGCCAGAACTGTAGGCCGATTCGATTGCAGAAATGATCTGTTGGTGAGACAGCCCTTTATTGATGACCGCTCGCATTCTCTCGGTGCCTGCTTCAGGCGCCAGAGTGATGCCGCTTTTGCGCACCACTTTCAACTCTTCGGCGATATCCAGATTCATTCTGTCCGCGCGCTGGCTCGGGAAAGAAAGCGAAGTGCGGCGCTTTGTGTGCTCTTCATTGAGAGCTCTTACAGAATCATGCAATGATGTGTAGTCGCTGACGCACAAAGAGAGCATCGAATATTCGTCGTTGCCCGAATGATTGAGCGCTTCTTTGGAAAGACGAAGCAAGTCTTCTGTTTTTCGTTCTCTTACCGGCAAAAACGTATAACCGGGCTGGCAAAAACGGCAACCGCGATCGCAGCCGCGACGAACTTCCAGCACTTCTCGATCGTGAACGAGGGCCAGATAAGGCACCAGACCTTGGGTCGGTTGATTATCATCCGATAGAGGAACAGTCTGCCTCTTCACTCGCTCGGGAATGCCCTCGATTTTGGGCTTCGGCTGCGGCGATCCTTCTTTTACTTCATAGAGCGACGGCACATAGATTCCAGGCACTTCGCGAGCCAGTTTTACGAGCAATTCATAGCGCAATCTTTGCGCTTTTTCCTTTTCCAATTCTTTGAAGTTGACGTCTTCATGCTCGCCCTTGAAGTCTTTGATGATCTCCATTACATGGGGCAGCGAATGTTCGCCGTCTCCAATCAAGAAGAAGTCCATGAAAGAAGCAAGCGGTTCCGGATTTACCGATGACGGACCGCCGCCGAAAACAAGCGGGAATACGTGTTCTCTTTCCTCGGCTCTTATTGCTATGCCGGATAGATCCAGGAGGTTCAGAACATTCGTATACGTAAGTTCGTATTGCAGAGAGAAGCCGACCAGCTCGAAATTGGCGAGAGGCTCGCGCGATTCCCAGCCGAAAAGGGGGACATGGGCTTCTCGCATCAGAGCTTCCATGTCTTCCTGCGGCGCATAACTGCGGTCGCACATCATGCCTTCGCGGTCGTTGATGATCTGATAGAGAATCTTCAGCCCGAAATTCGACATTCCCAACTCGTAAAGGTCCGGGAAAGTAATTGCCAGCCTTACCGAATTGGCGTGGAATGGTTTTCTGCGCGCACCCCATTCATTGCCCAGGTATTGTCCTGGTTTTGTCGCCCTCTCCAAGAGTTCGTCCAGGCGTGCCGAAATACGAGCACCATCAAAGTTTTTCACTTCATTGGCGATTTCACGTGAAAATTCACGCGGGTGCGCTTTACCCGTCAAGGCGTTAACTATGATCCTGCTCCAGATTTACTGAGTGGTGCATCAAAAATTTCGAACTCAGGTCACACAACAAATAGCGCGCAGCCCGAGATCTTCCGGGACAAAGCATATTGCGCTGAGGCTTACTCACTTGAGGGCTTTCGCTCGGTCTGACCCAGGATGACGGGCCTTCCAAAACGGTTGTAATCAACCTGCGTTTTGTCTTTGAGTTTCAAAAAAATCTCTTGAGTCGAGCGACCTCAAGTAAATCAATTATATCTCCTGAGAGTAGATCCAGGGTACAGTGGCAAAACTTTAATCAGGAAGTGTCCGATAGTGAGCCATTTCGGGCTCTTTTTAGGCAGCGGAAAGTAGTGCTTTGCCTCTTCGCAAGCCGATCGGCGTGCTATTTGCATGCCTTTGAACCGGTGTCTTTCTGCTCTTTACGCTGATTCTTCAGCAATCTTCTTTCGGGCACTGCCCGAAATCTTGCACTACAGGCTGGTCGGAACGGTCTGTTACAATCACTTACCCCAGTAAAAATCACCTTTTCAATGTTCACGAATTAAGGAAACAAACTGCCTCAACCGCTTGTCTTCCTGTGATATAGTCGGTTCATAGGCCGCTAGCCAAGACCGGAAAGGACGACGGAACGTGATTCTTGAGGCGTTCGCCGAATATTTGCATGCATCAGACCAATCGCTTCCAGCGACTGAAGTCCTGTCGCGCTGGATTAAAGAAAGGCTGGATGCGCCGGTGTTGACAAATGTTGATCGCGTTGTCCACTGCGAGATTTCGATAGCAAAAGTAGCGAACAAAGAGCCGGACAAGAAATTGGCTTTCCGGGGAAATTCGAAGTCGGGAAGACAGTTGCTGAGAAGTCTTTACGAATATTGCCAGAGTTACGAGCAGCAAAAATGGGCTCGTTATGTTCACAACCTCAAAGCCAGCGATTTTCGCGCCGGTGAGCTGAGAGATTCGAATTAGCCTTCTGCAGAAGTACCTCCGAATGACGTTACCTTCGACTC
Organism: uncultured Candidatus Obscuribacterales bacterium; assembly: GCA_964493595.1. Lineage (GTDB taxonomy): Bacteria > Cyanobacteriota > Vampirovibrionia > Obscuribacterales > Obscuribacteraceae > QKMZ01. The sequence continues at coordinate 5,207 of CAZBOX010000216.1, forward strand.
AGGCACATAGCGGTCGATGACGCCACGGGCTTCGTTCGAAGCGTCGCCACCAACATCCACACTCATTCCCATTAAGGCTGGATAGCCTTGCCAGAAATAGATCGAACCTGCTGTTCGCTGGCTCTCAGTATCAGTAAATTGCATGTAGCGTTGGTCGTATGACTGGAGTGAGCCCTTTGCGTCAGTAGTCCCGTCCAAGCCGTTATCGTATTCGAATTGAATTAAATCATCTCCCTCACTTCTGAAATCGAAAGCGGCATCCGGCTGTCCGTTATGGTTTCTGTCTATTTCAATTCTTTTCAGATTGCCGAAAAGGTCATAGGTGATATTCGCCTCTCCATCGGCTCTTCCATTTGCGTCCCGGTCGATCCAGATGTGACTGGGTGCGCCTGAGAACCAGTCATAGCTGGTGACATTGTAGTGAGGAATTTTCTGACCGTCATAAACCTCGCTCAGGAAAAGCTCGTCTGCCACAAGCGCGCCGGCGATGGCCGCTTCCTGGTTTTTCAAATAGAAGTCTGAATCCATCGGTCGCCCCCTTTTTAGTGACTTTCGTACCATAAGATTTCGATTGGACAATGATTGGACACGATAGGAACATAAAGTGAGGCAATCTGGTCTAGAATACTGTGCGCAAAAAAAGGCAGCGCTGACCGGGGCATCAATTTATGACAGCTGCAAGATTGAAGAGTGGAAGCGAAATTAGTCAAACGCGAAAGGCATTGTTCTCAACTGCCGGCGTGATCGGATTGATTTCAATAATCGTTTCTGCAAGTACCGCAATAGCCGCTGAGAATCTGCGTCTCAAGGATGGAATTTCATTCGTGCAAGATACCGACAATGGTTTTCCTATTGTCGGCGACAAGATGGATGATGCAGTTATAGAAAAGAGCAAGCCGACACTGATTTTTTTTGGAGCTGCCGGAGATCTTAATACCAATAGGCAAGCCAAACGGCTCGTGGATCTATATAAGAAAATTCAGGATAAGGTCAAAGTAATAGTCATTGATGTAGACCACCCTGCCAATGCCGGCGTCTTGAAACTGATCAAGTCCTACTACAAGGGTTATATCCCCCTCAACGTGGTTTTGGACAAGGACGGAAAGGTCTCAACAAGCCATTCCGGAGAAATCGACTCAGGCGAGCTCAAGTCAAAGATTGACCGCGTTCTTTGATGCAAGAAACTTTCTTACTATGTCTTTCGGCATGGACACAGTACCTGCAGTAGCACCGTATTCTTTGAAAGGCCCGTGGCAATCCGACCCGCCGGTGACGATTAGTTCGTGGCGATTGGCGAAGCGAATATACTGGCGCACGAGATTTACCGAGTGCATGCGGTGAAAAGCTTCCACACCCGCCAGTCCCTCTTTTTTCAAGCTGAGTATGTACTCGAGCATGTCCGGTGCCTTGCCGGGATGGGCAATTGATGCAAATCCTCCCGCACTGTTGATGGCTTCGATCGCCTCGACGGGGGGCACGCTTTCTCTTCTGACGTAGAAAGGAGATTCTTTGCAAACATATTTTGTGTAGGCTTCCATCAAGTCGGCGGCCATGCCGCATTCGACCATGCACTGCGTGATGTGTGCCTTGCCGATTGAGCCGGGACCAGCTTTTCTTTTCAGCATCTCCAGAGTTATGGGATGCCCGGCAGCATTGAGGTTTTTCACCATCTTTTCCACATGTTCGTTGCGTGCCTGTCTTTGCAGTGCCAGCAAACTTTGCAATTTTGCATTGCTCAGATCGATGAAATACCCGAGAATATGGACATCTTTGTGAGTGCCGTCCGGCTCGCGCCTGATTGTATTTATTTCCACTCCTGGAATAATTTCAATAAGACCGCCGGCTGCATTGACTGCCTCTTCGATACCATATGTAGTATCGTGATCGGTTATGGCTATGTGAGTCAGCTTGACCTTGATGGCGTGAGCTACTAATTCAGCCGGTGACCAGGTGCCGTCTGAATGGTGTGTATGCAGGTGAAAGTCGGCGTGCATGAAGCTACGTTCTAACCGATCGACATAATTTCTTGGGTCGATTTTGCGGACAACTGCGCTGATTCTTTGTATTGCACTCGCTCGATTGATATCGACTTGCCTGTTTTGGCGTCAATATTGATCAATACTCCACAGAGCAATGCCGGACCTTCTGCGACTTCAAAGCGGGTGGGCAATTGTTTGATCATGCGTCTGAAGACACCGATTTTTTCCATGCCTATAACGCCGTCAGCCGGTCCGCAGGCGCCGGCATCGGTTATATACGCTGTTCCTTCGGGCAATATCCGATCGTCTGCCGTTTGAACGTGTGTGTGTGTTCCTAGAACAGCCGAGACGCGACCGTCCAGATACAATCCCATAGCTACTTTCTCTGCGGTAGCTTCGGCGTGCATATCAACGATGATTATTTTGGTTTCTTTCTCCAGAATAGCCAGATACCGGTCGGCGGCAAGAAAGGGATTCTCGAGCGGTTCCATAAATACGCGGCCGATTAAATTCAGCACGCCGACTTTGTGCTCTGCCACTTGAACGATGCAGTATCCTTTGCCGGGCGTACCATCTGGATAATTGCCAGGGCGAATGACGTTGACTTGCTTGTCTATGAACTCGAGCAATTCCTTGCGGTCAAAGGTGTGGTTGCCGCCGGTGAAAGCTTGCACTCCTGCCGAGCGCAATTCCTCAAGATTTGCCTCAGTTGTTCCAAAACCATGGGCGGAATTTTCCGCATTGGCGATAATCAGGTCAGGTTTATTCGTGAGCCCGGCTAGATAGCGTCTTACAACCTGACGTCCAGGCTTGCCGATGATATCTCCCAGAAAGAGGACTTGCAGTATGTTGTTCAGAGCCATGACCTTTGCGAAACCTTACCTTAAGTGAAACTGTTCGAAAATAGAGAAACGTTGCCCGTCTTGCGACGTCTATACCTCTCGGGTGGAGGTCTGTCGACAAGGACAAGAGTACAATAACCTCGGGATCATTATATGCCGCAGCGCCCGACAACACACAAAGATTTGCACAAAGCCGCCATCGGCTGGGTTTTCGCACTTGTATTTCTTGCAGGAATGCAGGCGGCGGTGGCTGAAACTCCCGTGCGGGCAGCTTCAGCAAGTATTCCCGTCAAGTCTGACTCCACCAAACTTGTAAAGAAAGGCTCCAGCAAAGGGCCGGATCCATCTGCTGCTGTGCCTGCAGTTAAGCCGGCAGCAGGAAAGCTCAGAGAGATTCCTCTTTCTACGCTGAATGGCGAAAACACCGACGCGAAGTCTGCCCAGAAGCCTGAAACCAAAGAAACAAAAAAAGTCGAATCTAAAGAAGCTAAGAAAACGGATGAGAAAGTTTCCGGCAAGAAGGCTGTGTCACCGGTTAAGACCAAACGTGCAACGGCCATTACTCCTCGCTTGAACAATGGCCTGGTTCCTCCGCCTCCTCCCGTGGTTCCTCTAGGAATGGATGCTTTGGGAATGTATGCTCAGCCGGTCGATTTTCTGTCATTGAAAGAACTGGAAGGGCGCAAGAAAGAATTGACTGCTCGTTTTAACGAGCTGGACTCGATTGTCGGCGACGGGACAAGGCAAATAAGAGAACGCAAGGAGCGAGCCGAGCTGTTTGAGTCTCTCTACCAGGAAGGCGTTGTCAGCCGTAAAGAATTGGAGACCGCCAGACGTGAGGCTGGTGAGATAGATCGCGATCTCAAATTCAAGCAAGACGAGTTGGAGTCGGTAAAAATATCGATGAAGGCCGTAAACAACAGGCTCGCCGTTTTGAAGAAAGCGCAAGAGAAGTTGAATGCCGGCAAAAAAGGCAGCGGCTCTTCCAAAGCTAAGACGACTGGCAAAACCAAATAGCACCAAATGCGGTGCGCTATGGTTTTGCTTTCGTGTACTTATATAGATATACGGTCGAGGGGGCAGAGGATAATTTCCAGGCGTCCGGCATTGCAGGCATTGGTTTTCCATGAACGGCACTTAGGCTTCGGTTGGCAAGTGGCGCTGTCCCAGGCTGTTTCACTCTTATTCTTGGCTGGCGATAATCTATAGACCCGCTTTAGATGAGAGGATGGTCATATTGACCATTTTCATTAAACCTTGAAACGTGGACTATGAAACCGTTTTCAGGTTGCAAAGGGTAAACAAGAATGGATCGTTAAAAGCGGCTCACTGTGCCGTTTTTGCCGATACTATGGTGAGCACGGAAACGTTGCTGGCGCAGATAAGCCGCATAAAGACTGGGTTTCGCTCACGCGGTACCGGCCATCGGCTGCGCAGGGCTAAGGCAACGCTGTCAAATCTACAAACATTAGGAGTGACTAAATGTTTTTCAACCGCACAATCAGAAATTTCCAATTGATGGACAGACCGGTAAACCGTTATTTCGAAAACCGCCACCTTCATTCTTTTGGTTCTGAACTGACCAACTTGAACTGGCAGCATGCTAACTACAGCACCCCCGAAACCGATGTTCTCGAACTCGACGAGCAATACCTTCTCGAAATCGCTCTTCCGGGCGTCACTCTCGATGATATCGAGCTCAAAATCGAAGAAAATCTGCTCACCATGATCGCGAAGCGCACTCCTTCGTTGTTTGAAGAAAGAGCTCAGTACCTGCAAAAAGAGCTCCCCTGCTATCTGGTCCGTGAATTCTATTTCGAACAAGAAATCATTCACGATCAAATCGAAGCACGCTTGGATCGTGGCATTCTCTTCATCAGCATTCCGAAGATGGAAGTTGCAACCCGCATTCCTGTTTCGGTAGGCACGATGGACATGCACCTTCCTGGTCTGAAAACCAGAAAAGAAACCGTCCGCAGCGGCAAAGAAGTAACCATCAAGTAAACTTCCGCTGAAGGATCTCAAACTTTAGGGTAAGAGAGAATAATTAGAGAGGGGAGCAATCCCCTCTCTTTTTTATGGTGGCGCATTTGATGGCGCAAAATAAAGGAGGCGCATTGCTGCGCCCCTTCAGATGATCATTATCGAATGGATTTTAATCGACTTGCACAGCTGCCAGATCTTCAACGAATTCAGTGGCGGCTTGATATTTTGGATCGATTACCAGTTTGCCTTTTTGATCTATGTATCCCCACTTACCGTCTTTAATGCGAACCGCGGCAAGACCGTCTTTGAATGAGTGGGCATTGGGAAATTTGGGTTCGATGACCATTTTTCCTTTTGGATCGACATAGCCGTATCCATCTTTTGTCCGAACCAGAGCCAGTCCGCCATTGAATTTTTCGGCAGCCAGATATTTCGCCGGAATGATGAATTTGCCTGACTTGTCGACAAAACCCCATTGTCCTTTTGTTTCGATTACGGAAAGTCCATCAGCAAAAAGCGATGGCGCTTCCAGGCGCTCTCTGTAAACGATCACACCGGCTTTGTCGATAAGACCGAAACGTCCGTCCAGAGTTGTGACTTCGGCTATGCAATCTTTATCGTGAGGGCTCGCTTCTGCAAATTTTTCCTTGATG
>CAZBOX010000217.1:0-10661 GCA_964493595.1 uncultured Candidatus Obscuribacterales bacterium
TTTACTCCAGCTTTGAGCTTGCGCTCAGCGGCAATGCGTTTCAAAGCTTGCTGAAAATCATCCCCGGGTCTCAGGCGCTCGACTATCGCTTTCGATTTATTTGACATTGACTTTCCTTTCCTCTCGCCCATGTTCTGCTTTTTTGAACACAGCTCTGCGGCTTTCCCATCCGTACAGCCGGTGGAAACATCAGCTGCTAATAGAACCGCACTTGGTATCAGAAAGTTTAGTAGCAATAATTTTGATATGAGAAAACGACTCAAAAGTGAATGTTGCATCGCACTACTGAATCCCGTCTTGTCGAACTACCTCATCCCATGTTTTATCCAGACGCCCTGCTATTCGCGACGCCACAGGAGCCCAATCACTGTCCAACCAACCTTCCATCAGAGTTTTTGAAATCGCTTGCCGGCTCACTCCAAAGTTGGCAATGAGAATTTGTGCGTAGATTCTCTTGCGTCCGTACCATGTGAAGCGAGTGACAAATTCTCGATAATTATAGAAACTGCCCTCTTTCCATTCACCAACAACGACATCTTGTTCGACAACACCAGGTTTCAGCACTCGTATCGAATCGTGGAGAATTCTAGATTGAAATTTTGCTCCAGTGATTCCTTCCCCGTCGAACTTAGCCAGCGGAAGCGTCGGAACTCCGCGCAGGATACCGGTTTCTCGAATCTGCTTTTTCATTGAATCGACCGAATCGGCTTCTATCTTTGTGGTGTTGATGACTGACTGATTTACAGGAACTTCCTCAACTGGAAAGAAAATTACTGTCGGCAGGAGTTTCACCCTATCTTGAATCTTCTCGAAATGCATAACAACAGTGCCGATATTGTTGACACGATACTGTGGCAGCTTATTTGTTATGCCCGATGCCGTTACGGACCAGACGTTCTTAAGGTCACCACCCCAGCGCCCGACGAGGTAATCCGGCAAGCTTGAAACATCAGTGCCGCTCTTTAGTGTTTGCCTGGAGTCAAGTTTTGGACTCTGCTTGCGCAACACAATTTCCGACAATTCGTTGCTGCCGGCGATTTGCTCAATTCGACCTTGTAAAAAAGTTCTGGGCGCAGGAGTAGTTTTAATTCCTGCCTGCGATACCGTGTCTTGACCGGTCACATCCTCTGCCTGTGCACCGGCCGTCAAGCACAATGATGCGCCAAACACAGCCGCCATGACTCGATTTCTCGGTTTAACTTTGCAGACTCCGCTGAGGCACAGCACAGCTTCTATTCTAGCTCCAACCGGCTGTAAGAGATTTAAGATTTTACGGCAGGAACTCTTATCCCCTTTGCCAGTCTATGCCGGCACATAGGCAGGCGGGGTTCTGCTTTGTCGCCCGGAGGCAAGAGCATGAAGCGGAGTTTGGTTGCATTTTCGTGTTTGGTAATGTCGATTTTTGGCATCAATCCGGCATTTGCGGACGAATCCAATCATCCTCCAAAACTGGGAATCGCTCTTGGTGGCGGCGGAACAAGGGGCGCGGCGCACATCGGAGTGCTGAGAGTTCTCGAGCAGGAAGGGATTAAGCCGGACATCATCGTAGGCAACAGCATGGGCTCCATAATCGGCAGCCTCTATTGTGCAGGAGTTCCGCTCGACAAAATTGAAGAGTTGGTGGTTGACGGTCGCCTCAGGAAAGCTTATGCGCCTTTGCCTGTGCCCGTTCAACTACTGAAAAAAGCAGGCGGCAAGCTCTTGTTTTTCAAAAGCAAGAAACAACCAGGTTTTTACGACGGTCAGGGACTGGCCGATTTCATAAATGAAAACGTTCCGGAAGAGAAGCGCAGGATTGAAAATCTCAGTCCTACATTTGCTGCAGTAGTCACCAACCTCCTGGACGGGCAAGCGTATAGATTGACCAAAGGCGACCTCGGGCAGGCGGTACGAGCAAGCGCGACGCTTCCGCCGATTCTTCGTGCCGTTGAGATCGATGGGAATATCTACGCCGATGGCGGCATAAGATCGAACATGCCTACCTATCCAGCTCGCGCAATGGGTTCTGACGTTTTAATCGCAGTCGACGTCAACGAGCCTTTGAAAAAACTAAAGCCGAAGGACTTGATGAATTACGGAAAGACCAGCAATCGTATGTCCAGCATCGTCCTCGCCTGCGCTGATGAACTTCATTTGAAAATCGCCGATTTCATAATCAATCCGAAAGTAACAGGCATATCACTATTGTCCAAGAAGAAGGAAGACTTCAAACTCGCTGTAGCCGAAGGGGAAAAAGCGGCCCGGGAGATGGTCCCTGTCATCAAATCAAAGATGGCAGCAATGGGAATGAACACGACCATTTCGAAATCGAGCAGTGAGATTCAATAAGTTCCATCCGTCAGATGAAACAAATTGCAGCTTCTGGGGACACAAATTTCGACAACAACCTCCATAATTGTAAGCTCCCTTCGCCCTCAGAAATTCGGTTACCTGGAGGTTTGATGCTTACAGTCGCGCTATTGGTCTTATCGAACATCTTCATGACCTTTGCCTGGTATGGTCATCTCAATTTCAAAAGTGCTCCGCTCTGGCAAGTGATCTTGGTGAGTTGGGGCATTGCTTTACTGGAGTATTGCTTGGCGGTCCCGGCCAATCGCTTTGGCAGTTACCAATTCACGACCGCGCAGCTAAAAATTATGCAGGAAGTGATTACGCTTCTCGTTTTCAGCGGCTTTTCCATTCTGTATCTGAAAGAGCAGATCAAATGGAATTACATAGCTGCGTTTGTTCTGATTATCGGCGCGGTCAGCCTGATTTTTTTGGATACAAAAGGCAGCGCACATAAAGAAGCGGTTGGAACGCCAGAAACAGCAAATGTTCTTGTGGCCAGCAACACTGAACAATAGAAGTAGACGTAAAATTAGAAGCTGCCGTCAAATCATGCAAAAGTCAGGAAGCAAACTGTGAGCAAAGAAATAAATCGCCAGAGATGCAGCTGGGCTGGCAACAACAAATTGATGCAGGACTATCACGACGAGGAGTGGGGTGTTCCTCTTCGTGACTCGCGTGCATTGTGGGAATTGCTTGTACTAGAGGGTTTTCAAGCCGGACTGTCCTGGAGCACTATCCTCAACAAAAGAGAGGCTTTCCGTACGGCTTTTGCGAATTTCGAGCCAAAGAAGGTAGCCGCCTTTAAAGAAAAGGACATTCAAAAGCTTCTCAAGAACGAAGGAATTATACGCTCACGAGCAAAGATCGAAGCCGCGATTCACGCCGCAAAAATCTATTGTGACATGGAGAAAGAAGGTGAGGATTTCAGCGATTTTTGCTGGTCTTTCACCAAAGGCAAAGTCATAAAGGGTGACGGCAAAACCGTGCTTGCGCAAACAGAACTTTCAGAGAGAATTTCCAAAGAATTGAAACGCCGCGGTTTCAAATTCGTTGGACCAGTGATTGTCTACGCCTGGATGCAGGCGATGGGAATGGTCAATGACCACTCAGTAAAATGTTTTCGCCGCTGATGGCAAACTGGCGAATTATTCAGGCTTCAAGGCTTTTCTAAGAAGGTCGGACGCAGTCTTTCGGTACTCGCTCAGAGGCTGATCTTCAAAAATAACGGCGCCCACGATGATACTGTGCATGATACCGAAAATGAGAGAGCCCAGGATATTGGCATTGTATTTTTGAATCTTGCCTTCATCCATAAGAGCCGTCAGCAGACGCCCCATATGATCTTGAAGCTGAGCGCGCTTTTGTCTTGAATCTTCATCGTCCGCCAACCCTGGATCAGGTCTGATTTGTTCGAGAATCGGCTTTTCACTTATGGCGAATTCCACAACAGCGTCTATGTACTTTTCGATGCCCTGCGGCTCGACTATCTGTGGAACATGCTTATCTGTCAAAGCGGCAGCCCGCTGAAAGAATTCAGCCGCCAGAGCGTCTGCGATCGCTTCTTTAGATTCGAAATAGAGATAAACCGTACCTGCTGCCACACCGGCTTCAGCAGCTATCTGCGCGATTTTTGCTGAAGCATAACCATCGCGCAAAATGATCTTCTTTGCCGCCTGAAGAATGGCGACACGCTTTTCAGAGTCAACAGGACGCGCCATCTGGCGAAAAACTCCATCGGTAGCTCGAACCAGACACCGGTCAGACATTCAGCCGGTGACTGAGAACTCACATTATGGACAATATCAGGCTCGCTGCTCAAGTTCGGCAATTCTCAGGAACATTTTCTGAGATCTAAATGTCATCTGATCTACGCATGAATGAATTCATTCATTTATAATATGTTAGGAATCCCCAGAATCGCAAAAGCCCAACAGGCTGCGGAGACAGGTCAAATGATGACGTTAGACCCCAAAAACTCAAGCGACCGTTCGAAGTCTATATATGGAATACCAGAAGTGTCCGGCGATCCCCGTCAAGCAGCCCCAAAAACGGCTGCAGGTTCAGAGAAGCAACCCTTGGCAGGACTCGTGCAGTCTTTCGGCCAAATCAGGACAGCACTGAAAAAGCAGAAATTAGTCTCCAGGAAATCCTCGATTGCTTTGATAGTGACACTTTCAGCGCTTGCCATCATCGGTACGACATCTGTTGGCGGCTCCATACTCATGAAAAACCAGGCTGCGTCTGCAACCAGAACTGCCAAAACCGTTCCCGTCGCGACAGTTACAGTCCAACCCGCCCAATTGGCGCCCGTACCTGATGTTTTAGAACTGACAGGCTCCATATCTGCGACCGATCCACTATCTGTAGGCTCATCGGCTGGAGGTCTTGTCATTACTGATGTAAAGGTCGAGGAAGGCGATTACGTTAGGAAAGGCCAGATACTTGCAACTCTCGATTCATCTGTGATGCGAGCCCAACTTGCCGCAGCACAAGCGAGACTGCAAGGCGCTGGTGCCTCAGTAGTAAAAGCTGCTCAACCGAATCGGCCTGAAGATATCGGCTCTTTCGAAGCAGCCTACAAACAAGCAATGGCGGACGTAGAAAACAGAAAAGCAATGTTGGAACAAGCGAAGGCGTCACGTTTGCTTGCCCAGAATAATGCCGCGCGCTACGCGAAGCTATTCAAGGAAGGCGCAGTCAGTGAGATGGAAGCGCAGACCAAATCGACCGAAGCAAGTACCACTACCAGCACGGTGCGGGCTGCAGAAGACAGCTTGGACGCCGCACAATTTGTCGCACAACAAGCGGCAAATCGATTGGAGATGGCCAGACAAGGCGGACGAAGAGAAGATGTCACCATATCCAGGGCGAACGCTAACGAATCAGCCGCAGCTGTTCAGCAAATAACGGCGCAAATCGAGCAAACGATCGTTCGCGCGCCGGACGATGGTCTTATCACCAAACGTTTCGCACATATCGGTGATGTTTCGACTGGTGGCAAAACGCTATTTGAAATGATACGCCGTGGCGAAATCGAGCTCAAAGCGCAGGTTTCACAAGAAGACATCTCGCGCTTGAGCGTAGGTCAACCAGCTGAAATCAGCGATGGAGAAAGGAAGGCTAGTGGCAAGGTCTTTCAAATATCTCCCACCGTAGACTCAACAACCAGACTCGGAACAGTACGCATCTCAGTCCCGAAAGAATCGAATTTCAAGACAGGAATGTTCGTTAAAGGAAAAATCGCCCGAGGCAATCGCCCTGCTCTGGTAGTACCCAGTAGCGCGGTCCTGGCGGATAACGATGTCTACTATGTTTTCGTCAACGACAACGGCATAGCCAGGAAAAAACAAGTGACCATCGGTGCTCGGGTCAAAGAATTGGCCGAGATCAACTCCGGAATAAATTCCGGCGAGCAAGTGATCGTAGCTGGAGCCGGATTCCTCAATGACCAAGATCCGATAGCAATCGGCAATTAGGTGAACCCAATGAACTGGAATATTTCAGCCTGGTCTATACGCCAACCGATTCCATCGATCCTGCTTTTTTTGATCCTCTCGATCGCAGGCATTATCTGCTATTTCAACCTGGGCATTGACGAGAATCCCAATATCGATATGCCGACCGTCATTGTCACAATCAGTGAAAATGGCGCTGCTCCTTCTGAGTTGGAAACTCAAGTAGCAAGAAGAGTTGAGGATGCTGTTTCCGGCATCGGCAATATCAAACATATTTCGAGCACTCTCAACGAAGGTTCGGCACAAACGCGGATCGAATTCGAACTCGGTACGAACACCGACCGTGCCGTCAATGATGTTCGTGATGCAATCACAAGAATCAGAACACAGTTGCCGGCAGCCATACAAGAACCTCAGATTCAGAGACTCGACTTCGTAGGCGGGCCTATGGCCACCTACACAGTGTCGTCAAAGACATTATCAGTAAAAGACTTGAGCTGGCTAATCGACAACGACATTTCACGCGCACTACTGGCGGTGAAAGGCGTCGGGCAAGTGCAACGAGCCGGCGGTGTAGATAGAGAAATAAATATAGATCTTGATCCGGCGAAACTCGAAGCACTGGGGGCAACCGCCGACATAGTCAACACCCAGGTACGCATCATGAATGCCAATATGCCGGGCGGGCGTGGATCAGTCGGTGCGCAAGAGCAGTCTATCCGGACGCTCGGCAGCGCCGCTTCGGTCGAGGATCTCAAAAACACAAGAATTGCCCTGCAAAATGGCTCATGGTCGTCCTTGGACTCGCTTGGAAAAGTCACTGATGGCGTTGCTGAACCACGACAAGTTGCAATGTTGGACGGCAAACCGGCGGTTGCTTTTTCGATCGTCCGCTCGACTGGAAGCAACATGGCACAGGTCGGAGAGAACGTCGATAAGGCGCTCAACGAATTGAAGAAGACGCTTCCCGCCGATGTCGAAATTACTCGAATAAGGACAAATTTGAGTTATGTGATGGACTCGTACCATGCCACCATCGATTCTTTGCTCTTAGGAGCGGCGCTCGCCATTGTCGTTATCTGGCTCTTCCTCAAAGACTGGAGGGCATCGACAATCGCGGCCCTGGCTATGCCGCTGTCCATGATACCTACCTTTGCAGTGATGAAATTGCTCGGCTTTACGCTGAACAATATGTCATTGCTCGGGTTAGCCCTCGTAATTGGCATCCTTGTTGACGACGCTATTGTGGAAATAGAGAACATCGTCAGACACATCCAGATGGGTAAAAAGCCCCTTGACGCTGCACTGGAAGCGGCGGATGAAATTGGCTTGGCAGTAGTTGCCACCACAATGACGATCATTGTCGTCTTCCTTCCTGTAGCTTTCATGGGCGGCATCCCGGGTCAGTTTTTCAAACAGTTCGGTGTTACCGTTGCTGTAGCCGTTTTCTTTTCACTGCTTGTAGCCCGGCTGATTACCCCGATGATGTCGGCTTTATGGCTAAAAGGTGCAGCTGAGGATCCGCCCAAGGGCAAGATTCAACACTTCTTCGAAAAGTTGCTTGCCTGGGCGCTCGAACATAGAGGCAAGACTCTTGCGATTGCCGGCAGTATATTCGTTGTAAGCGTGGCAATGCTTGCCTCTCTTCCGACTTCGCTTGTCAATTCAGCAGACCGTGGCGAGAGCCTTGTTGCCATCGAATTACCTCCAGGCGCCACACTGCAGGCGACAACCGATGCGTCTCAGAGAGTAACGAGGATTCTTCTTGCACATCCTGAAGTACAGCACGTATTTGCTTCTGTTGGTACTCCGTCGAATACAGGGATGAAGGCATCCGGAAGCGCAGGCACAGTCAACAAAGCGAATTTATACGTCATTTTGAAAGAGCGCGCGCATCGCAAAATCTCACAACAGCAATTTGAAGACATAGTAAGGCGCGAGATTGCAAGCATTCCCGGAATTAGAGCAAATATTTCTGCCACCATGGGACTGGGTGGAAAGGTTCAAATCCTGCTCGTCGGCAGAGACGCAGCGCAACTCAAGCGAACATCTGAAAAAATGGCATTCGAGATGCGGTCTGTCGAAGGTATTTCTGATGTAACTTCGAGTTCTGCACTCAAGCGCCCGGAAATTCAGGTAATACCGGATTTCGCCAAAGCGTCGGATCACGGCGTTTCAGTCCAGCAAATTGCACGGACGGCAACCATGGCTACGGTCGGAGACGTCGATTTCAATCTGGCCAAATTCGATCTATCGGACAGACAGATAAATATCAGAGTTCAGATAGATCCCAAACTTCGCGAAAATATCGAGAATATAGGCAACCTCAAGATATCGAATTTTCGCGGGCAAATGATACCACTCAAGGAAGTGGCAGAAGTGCGGTTTGGCAGCGGTCCTGCTCAAATCGACCGCTACGATAGAGATCGGCAGGTGACAATCAGCGCCACTTTAAACACAGGCACTACTTTGGGACAAGCGCTAAAGAAGATTCATGACTTGCCCTCTTTCAAAAACATGCCAGCATCTGTGCGCGAATCAGTGAGCGGCGACGTTGAGATCCAACGTGATGTTTTTTCCGGCTTCGGCATGGCGATCGTCGCTGCAGTTGTACTCATATACGCTGTATTGGTACTGCTTTTCAACGACTTCTTACACCCACTTACGATTATGATGTCGCTGCCTATGGCAATTGGTGGTGCCGCACTCGGTCTTCTGATCGCGCATCAATCAGTAGGACTTTATGCGCTGATCGGGATTGTAATGCTAATGGGTCTCGTCACAAAAAACGCCATTTTGCTTGTCGAATACTGCTTGATGGCCATGCATAGAGGCGTATCTCGCCACGATGCATTGATGGGCGCAGCAGAAGCAAGAATGCGGCCGATTCTCATGACCACGGTGGCGATGATAGCCGGCATGGTGCCAATCGCTATGGGTCTGGGCGCAGGGTCTGAAGTACGGGCACCAATGGCGATTGCAGTTGTCGGAGGCTTGATCACCTCGACATTCCTAACTCTCATCGTCGTTCCTGTTGTGTTTACCTATGTGGACGATTGGAAGGTCAAACTCAGCAAGCGTGGCACATCCAAGCCAAATAGAGAGGATGCGAGCGAAACAGAACCAGAGCTCAGTCTGACGAAATAGCAGCCGTTCGAACGCTGATTTTACGGGTAGTATGTTGAGGGAACCTTTTACCGCCTGGAATTGGGGTCTTGAGGCGTCCATGAGCGAAGACGACGGTCCTATCACCTTAAATAAACTGCTTGAACCTGAAGAAGAGGTTATTGCCAAACTTCCCCTTAAGAAAGGACCGTTTGAGATTTTCTGCCTTTTATTCGGATTGTCTATTTTGAGCTTGATTATTGTCCTTATAAAAGGATTTCTTCTCGACGGCTCACCATTTCTTGATCAGATATTCCAGGGATCAGAGTTTGTTGAATCATTGATTTTCTTGCCTTTTATCCCATTTATATTCTTCTCGATCTTTAATGCCAAAATCGTTCTCACTGACAGAAAAATCGTCAAGGAAAACTGCATCTGGGCATCCGTGGAAGCGAAGTCATGGGCTGAAATCAAAGGAATTCAGGCAAAAGATAATTTGCTTAGAATTGAATTCAAGGCAGCAGGAAAAATCCTTGTGTTAAAGACACCGGATGCTGCGCAAATCAAGAAGCAGCTTTCGCCGCTTCTCATTGCAAAAAAGAATTCCGAGACAATTGAGAAAGTGGGCAATCCGCCTACTTCACAAATATCCGTGACTGAACCCGAACAAAGCGCTTAACCACGAACTCCGGATTTGTGAATGAAGCATTGCCGGCAGGATTGCCACCGCTTACGTGGAAATCCGAAAATCCGGCGTTCTGATTGACATAGACTCCGCCGGTCAGGTTGAACGAAACAGGTGTTCCGGCTTCAGCCATTGTAGTTGCGATCTCCTGCAAGGTGGCTTCATCCTGAGTGTAAGCGCTGCATGAGATGGCACCATGCTGGCGAGCAGCTTTCGATGCCAATTCCAAGCTCTCATTCGTGTCCTTTGTCGGGATGATGAAAACGATAGGTCCGAACATTTCACCTTTGACAAGATCGCGTTTATCTTTTGCCAATTCGATGATGATCGGGCTTTGCGTCTTCGCCTCAGGAAACTCAGGGTTGGCAATAGCCTTATTTTCCAACAAAACCTTACCGCCGATGTCTTTTGCTTTCAGAACACGCTCCATAGTCGCCTGACTTTGAATTGCTCCGGCGACAGCATGACCGGCTTTCGGATGCTCGACCAAACCACGCGTCTGGTCAACGATTGCTTTTTCGACATCCTCGAGTGAAGCATGACCTTCTTTGAGATCGATACCGGATTCAGGGATGTAGATATTCTGCGGTGCGGTGCACATTTGTCCGCTGTACAAGCTAATACTGAATGCGATGTTCTTCGCCATCGCATCAAGATCATCAATGCTGTCGATTATGATGCTGTTGACGCCGGCCTTTTCAGTAAAGACTACTTTGCCAGCGAGACCTTCCACATAATTGCCGAACGCATTGCTGCCGGTGAAATCAATGATCTTGATTTCAGCATGCTCGGCCAGTTTCTTCGTTATCTGGTTGTCGGCTTTATCCGTTGCCAGTTGAACGAGATTCGGATCGAATCCGTTTTCCTTGAGAACATCCTGAATGACAGACACAACAATAGCAATCGGATAAATAGATTTCGGATGCGGCTTGACGATAACGGGGTTGCCGGTAATCAGGCTGGCATATAGCCCAGGAAGAGTGTTCCAGGTTGGGAAGGTGCTGCAGCCGATAGCCAGAGACACACCGCGTCCAACGTTCATGCCAAACTTTTCCAACTTCAAATTGAACTTGCCGGCTGGTTTT
>CAZBOX010000218.1:0-10640 GCA_964493595.1 uncultured Candidatus Obscuribacterales bacterium
GCGCTTGATTGTATGTGGCGATTTCAATACTGCTCATAAAGAAATTGACCTGGCGCATCCGAAAGACAATCACAAGATCTCCGGGTTTCTGCCCCAGGAGCGAGACTGGATGGACCGCTTCGAAAAGTCCGGACACATCGATACGTTTCGCATATACAACAAAGATGCTCACAACTACACCTGGTGGCATATGATGACGAATGCCAGAGCAAGGAATGTGGGCTGGCGCATCGATTATTTCTTCATCCATAAGGAATTGGAAAAAATAGTGGAACATGCCTCGATCGAAGCTGCGGTGCTGGGTTCCGACCACTGCCCGGTGACTTTGACGTTGAAAGTTTGAGAGGAAATAAAGCCCACAGTATTGGGACTACGCTAAGATCTCTTTACTGTTCCTCTTTGTTTGGGCAAAACAGGTAATACGAATTGAGTCAGGTAACAATGGCGAAGGCACGCTCCGTCCAGTCGGGCAAAATCTGGCAGAACAGAAGAACACGCGAAGTCCTCTGGACTCTCCTGAAACTGCAAAAGGTAGAAAGCGGGATTCTTGTAATTTCCGGAACAAAGCCGAAAATTGAAGGCGAAATCGGTGTCTTTCACGGCATCTTTTTGACGGGCGCCAAGATAAATGGCTCAAACGACAAAGGCTATCCGGCCATCAAGAAATTGCTGGAAGTGGAAGAGGGCAATTTCAACTACTATGACTACAGTGAGCACGGTCTTGCTGACCTCGATCAAAGTCTGAAGCTGCGCATCACCCAAATAATCAATTTGATGCCAAACTTGCCAGCCAGCCTGGAAGCGGCAATGGGTAAAAACACTCTCAACCGCATTCGGGCAATGGACGCCAGCCCGGGAGAAAAAGAAGAAGACTACAAAGTCGACCAGGCAGTGGCAGAGCAATTGCGCGCCATCGACGAGAAAACGATGAACTTGCGCGCTCTCATTTTCTGGGGAATTTTTCTCATCGTTTCTTCGGGACTTGCAGTTCTCTTTTACGTAAAACACTGAGTCATTCAAGAATGTGACTGCGTGCTGCTTTTAGCGTAGAGTACCGGAGCGGATACTGAATATCGAACAATGTTCGGAAATCTTTTGTCGGCGGTTTTTTCTGATTTGCAGTCATGTGAATCTGACCTTCAATTGCATCGTTGAGCATGCAAAACTCCACCGCCGCAATCATGTCATCGACAGCTATCCAGGGTTGTGTCTCGCTCGACCAGCCGCGATTTCTTTTCAATACGCCGAATGCAGGCGATAGTACGGCGCCGGTACGTATATACATACAGCGAACCGAAGCAGCCCTGAGCGGCTCGCAACGGCGGTGAAAGTTCTCGTTGGAATTGTCGCCTGCGTAGGCGTCATGGATTTCTATATAGACCTTCAAATTACGCCCATGCGACAGGCGGTCCTTGATTAGATTTTCCAGCCGGCTTATATCGGTATTCTGATCACAGAGGGCTATACAGGTCCCTGTGTCATCGACATTTGTCATGCCATCGAAGGTGTTTTCGCAGACCGAATGCCCTTGCGTCGTCAAATAGCTGACTAAAGGCTCGGCCAGTGGCGACTGCCGGGATGAGAGCAGGATTTTCTGCCTGGCAAATAGTCTATTGCGCATATAACTGGACAGGTCCTGCTTGAGTGTCTCATGGCGATAGCGAAACATTCTTTTCAGGTCGCGCTCCATGAAAGGGGCGGCGAAGCCATCGACAATAAAACCTACAGGCAATGTAAAGCGGATCTCGTCATTCATGAGACTGCGCTCGTCCGAGATCGCCTCAAATCTGTGCTCGTGACGCCAGAAAGCAAAGGGACCGCTTATCTGCTCATCGACGAACAACTTATCAGTCTCTAACTCGGTAATTTTGAAACTGCAGTTGAGCGGGACTGCGAATTTCGTCACTTTCAAATCCAGCTTCAGCCCTGCCTCCAGGAGCTTCGGCATGCCTTTGACCTGAACGTCCAGCCAGGGAGGGGTAAGGCGCTCGAAAGCCCTCTGGCGCAAATGCCAAGCAAACAGGGCACTGACCGGACACTCAATTTCACTTTTATAGACAAATTTCCGCACGAGACCCACCCTTTTGACGATTTAGTTTAGCGCTGCTGAGATTTGATTACGGAATTTCGCAAATGAAGAATGGCAGAACGTTGCCCAGGGTGCATAATTGTTATTGAGTCAGCGGCTTCCATCTGCTGACATCAGGGAGCTATTGGCACTGCGGCATGAGCGAAAGCTGGACGAAATACGCTGAAAAAGGAGCTGCTGCTTTTCAAGCCGGCGACTTTCCAGAGGCTGAGAAGATGATGCGGGCCGCCCTCATGGAGGCGGAATCGGCGTCAGATCCTCTGACTCTGGCAATTCTTCTCGACAACCTGGCTGAAGTTTATTTTGAGCAGTCCAGATTTGCAGATGCCGAGCCCCTTTACGTCCGGGCGCTGAAATTGCGCGAAGACAACCTCATCCCCGGTCACGAAGACATAGTCTCCAGCCTCAATAATCTATCCGCCCTGTACTTTTTTATGGGCGAGCACGGAAAAGCTGAGCCGATTTGCCGAAAGGTAACGGCCATGTACGCCAAGGCACTCGGTCCCGACCACCCCGAAGTGGCCACCAGCTTGAACAATCTCGGTCTGCTTTACATGGCGCAGAAGAAGTACACCGATGCCGAATCTATTTTTACAAAAGCCTTTCGCATAAGAGAAAGAGCTCTGGGACTCGACGATCCTGAAACAGCCTCGTCCCTGCATCAGCTTGGCTTTGCCCTCAAGGAGCTGAATAAACTGGAACAAGCACGCCAGTGCCTGGAAAGAGCGCTTCCGGTCATCGAAAACGCGCTTGGACAGGAATCCAACGAGGTCGAGTCAATCACAAATTACTTGTTGGACATCCTCACCCTGCAAGGCCGCACGCAGGAATCAGCGCCCTATCTGGAGCGCAAACTGGCCAGCAAGCAGATTTCTCTCGGTCCAACCCACCCGGAAGTGGTGGCGCTGATGAAGCATCTCGGCGACATGTATTTGCAGGAGCGCAAAACTGGTGAAGCCGAGAAACTCTACAAACGCATTCTGTCGATGAAAGAGCGCGCGCTGGGTAAACAGCATCCCGATGTCGCCTCGAGTTTGACCGATCTGGCCAAGGTTTATCAAGCAGACGGCAAATTTGCTCAGGCCGAACAGCACTATAAAGACTCGCTGGCCATCGCAGAGAAAGTCTTCGGCAACGACCACTTCGAGATGGCTAATCACCTGAGCGACCTGGTCAATTTCTACATCAGTTTCTCCAGATTTGCAGTCGCAGAACAGCACGCCAAAAGACTTCTCGAGATGAAACGCCGCTTGCTGGGCGAATTCGACAGCGGCATCGACCCGGCCATGTACAGTCTGGCTACCTGCTATTACCAACAGAACAAACTGAAAGAAGCAGAACCGCTCTACAGAAAGCTTGTCGAACTTCGCGAGCGCAGTTTTGGCGCGGACGATCCGCAAGTTGCGTCCTGTCTCTATCCGCTCGCCGACATTCTTAAAAGACAGCAGCTCTACGAAGATGCAGAACCGCTTTATCAGCGGGCCATGGACATCCGCATGAAGAAACTCGGTCCCCAGCATCCGGAAGTGGCTATCGTGCTGGAAAGCTATGCCGACCTGCTGGCCAAGACTTTCAGAGAAGCAGAAGCCGAACACATGAAGAACTGCGCCAGGGGCATAAACGCCTCACAAAGAAAGTAGATGTCTGCTCCCTCCTCCAGCAAAGCGCCCGTCATAGTCTGGTTTCGTCAAGACCTCAGAATCGACGACAATCCAGCGCTTGCCGCCGCCGCGGACAGTGGTGCTCCTGTGATACCACTCTTCATCTGGTCTCCCGAAGAGGAAGGAGATTGGGAGCCGGGTGGCGCCAGCAGATGGTGGCTGCACTACTCGCTTAGCGAACTGGCCGAATCACTGGCGAAATTAGGCTCGCCTCTCGTGGTAAAACGCGGATACAGTCTTTCGGTTCTGAGAGATTTCGCAAAAGAAGTAGGAGCGCATGCGGTATTTTGGAACCGCCGCTATGAGCCGGCAACAATAGTGCGTGACAAAAACATCAAAGGGGCTCTCGTCAAAGACGGAATTGACGCACGCAGTTTCAACGCCAGCCTTCTTTTCGAACCATGGCAGGTATTGAACGGAAAGAATGAGCCGTACAAAGTTTTCACAGCCTACTATAAATCAGCCACTGCTCTTGTGACGCCGCCGGCACCGGTGGACAAACCGAAAAAACTAATTTCACCCTCAAAAAAATTGCAGACAGTGGCCATTGCCGATTTGATGCTTCTGCCCAAAATCAACTGGACATCTGGCATGGAAGAAGCCTGGACACCTGGTGAAAAGGGTGCCAAGGAAAACCTGGAAATTTTTCTTTCCGGCATTATTGACGATTACAAAACAGATCGCGATTGCCCCAGCGTCGTCGGCACATCGCGCTTATCGCCGCATCTTCATTTCGGGGAAATAAGCCCGCGTACAATCTGGCATGCGGTCAGAGAGATAGACAAGACGACCAAAGGCCGCGAAGGCAAGTCCACATACTTGAAAGAAATAGTCTGGCGCGAATTTGCCCACCATCTTCTCTATCATTTTCCGCTCACGACAAAGGCTCCGCTAAGACCGGAATTCGAACGCTTTCCGTGGCGCGACGACAAGAAGATGCTTAAGCTCTGGCAGAAGGGGCAGACCGGTTATCCGCTCGTGGACGCAGGCATGAGAGAACTTTGGCACACCGGTTGGATGCACAATCGAGTGCGTATGGTGGTTGCCTCTTTCCTCGTCAAACATTTACTCCTGTCCTGGCAGGAAGGCGCCGAGTGGTTCTGGGACACGCTTGTAGACGCTGATCTGGCGAATAATACGCTCGGCTGGCAGTGGTCGGCTGGATGCGGTGCAGATGCCGCACCCTATTTCCGGATTTTCAATCCGGTTCTGCAAAGCGAGAAATTCGACCCTGACGGCAAATACATTCGCAAATGGGTACCCGAGCTGGCAAAACTACCCAGTCCCTGGATTCATAAGCCCTGGGAGGCGCCGGCGCTGGTTCTCCAAGAGCACTCAATAGTGCTTGGAAAAACCTATCCAGAACCGATAGTCGATCATTCATTCGCTCGCCAGCGTGCCCTCGACGCATTCAAACAATTGAAGGCCGTACCTGTCAAATAACAGCTAGTGCGGCAGCGGCGTGCTGTTGTTGTGCGGAAAAACATGCAGATCGCCGGCAGGTTTGATTGCTTTTATACGGTGATTGGCCCTGACAATGCCCCAGTTCAAAACGAGCGCAAATGACACCCAGATGAGATAAGGCAGCAGCATCAGTCCCGCTTCAAAAGCGATAGAAGCAAAAGACAGTGTCGTAAAAGCAACGGCAAACCAGAGCAGCACCACTGTGACAAAGCCTCCAATCGGATTCTTCTGTCCGAAAAATATGTAAGACCAAGCCATATTCAAGAATAATTGCAGAGCGAAAAGGCTGACAGGCAAACCGATTTGCTCGCGTGTTCCTTGAGTTAGAACAGTAGCAAGCGATATGCCCATGAGGAAATACAAAATTGACCAGACAACGGGAAACACCCAATCAGGTGGTGTGAAGACAGGCTTATTCAGCGATGGATACCAGGTTTCTACTGATTTTTCCGTGTAGTGACTGCCAATGGCCGCGGCAATAAAACACAAGACCACTGATGCAAAAAATACAAATGGTTCAAGTATACTCATGGCGCAAACCTCTGCCGGACACGGATTCCATTCAACCCTTACGTAGACGGCTCACAACTTGTTATGTTCCGAACCACAGATAGATATTGCCCAGACAAGGCCTGAGTATCGCGGTTTATAACGCGTGAGACACGCAGTACCAGCTGCTAACGCATCGATTCCAGTTGAGCGATCTGCTCTTCTTCACGCTTCGCTTCTTCAGTCAAAGAAAGCTTCTTGAGCGCTTGCAAGAGAGACCTGTGAGCTTCGAGATTGCCGGGATAGAGTTCTACAGCCTTACGGTAGCTGGCTCGAGCATCCTTGGTAGCGCCGGCCTCCATTTGTGCATCCCCCTGCAGCAAATAAGCGGCGGGGTAATATGGATTCAGATCCATAGCACGCTTGGCGTTACTGAGCGCCGTCTTGCTGTCTCCTTTGAGCAGAGCCACTCTTCCGAGCATGCCATATGCTTCAGGCGACTTCACGTAGCATTCGAGTGATTTATTCGCCGATGCCTCCGCTCCGGCAAGATCCTTTTTCATCAATTGCAATTCAGAAAGTACAAACCAGGCATCGGACTTCTGCTCATAGTCTATGTCTTTCAATTCCGTAGCTTTAGTCGCTGCCGAAAGCGCCCCTTCAAGATCACCTTTGACTGCCAGAATTTTGGCGCGTGTAAGCATTGCATCGCAAAGGTATTTTTGATTGATACCGGAAAGATCTTCCGGTAGCAGCGCAAGAGCTTCGGTCACGGATCCTGCCTTGAATAGAGCATCAGCAACGGCGACTGTCTCACGCGCTTTTTGCTCTTTGTCCAGCTTCTCATATGCGGACTGAAGATTCTTGGCCGCCAATTTTGTCAAGTCTCGCATTGCTTTGGATTTGGCCAGCATGAACGAGTCGAAAATGCCTTGCTGGGTATTTCTCGTAGACAATACGATGTTCTCATACTGGCTTGTTGCGTCTGAAAAACGACCTTCGGCGAAAAGCAAACCAGCTAAAGAACGCATCAAATCAAGCTTGCTCGGTCCAGTCTGCTGATTGGCAGGTGTCAATTGCTGCAAAGCCAGAGCGGTTACGAAAGCAGCTTCCGCCTTCATGTACTCATCGTCTTCTGCATAACAAAATCCGAGGGCTGAGAGATCGGCTACCGAAGTCGGATTGATATTGAGCGCATTAGTGAAAGCTCTCTGCGCCGAGGACCAATCTTTCTTGGATATATAAAGGGCACCCAGCCGACGCCACGGTTCGGGATCAGTATTGGTCAGCCCGGCCGCCTCTTTATAGATATCTATTGCTTCGTCGATTCTCTTCGACTGAGCAAGCGCGTAAGCGTACTCCATGCGATAACGTACATCTTTCGGTTTGCGCTCGGACATACGGCGGCCTTCAGCCACCATATCGTCAAAGCGCTTTTCCTGCGCCAGAATACGGAAGAGCTTATCGTGAGCTGTTTGATTTTCCGGCTCGAGCTTCAGAGCTTCGGCAAGATTCTCTGCGGCGCGATTATTATTCCCGGCCAGAACATTCATATTGGATAGTTCAATCAGCTCGAATGACTTATCCTTGCTCAGCTCGACCGCCTTTTGCTGATCAGCGATGGCGCTGTTCAAATTGCCCTGGAAACTCTTTATAGATGCCCGACTTCTAAAGAATCTCGGATTGGTTGCATCGAGATCGATGGCTTTCTGCAGGATTTCCAGAGCATCACGAAGCCGCCATTGCTCCGTATAGATTTGGGAGAGGCGATAATGATTGGTAGCTACTTTCGGCGCCGCTTTGATGGCGCTTTTGGCAACATCGATAGCACCGTCAAAATCGTTTTTGGACAGGCGCAGATCGACCAGAGCATCTTGAGCCTCAGTCATACCAGGCTCGATTTCGAGTGCTTTTGCATAAGCCTCTTCAGCTTTGCCGATATCTTCCAACCAGCGTTGCTGCAGATAGCCGAGCGTGCGAAAACCCCACGCAAATTGCGGGTCCAACTCGACTGCAGTCTGACAGTACTGAGCAGCTACGGAAGCCTTGCCTTGTTTGGCTGTGACGAGAGCCAGAGCAAAATTTGCCAGTGGATCAGCGCCGAACTGTTTGGGCAAGGTCAAGAAAAGCTTTTCAGCTTCTTCGAATTTGCCGTCCAGCGTCAGGTTGAAGCCTTTGACCAGAAGGGTGTAAGGGCTCTTTGGTGCTTGTTTTTCAGCATCCTCTGCCAGATTTTTCAGCTCATCGCTCTTGCCCAGGAAAAGATAGGCAAACGCCAACCAGGCATTGTCGCGATTAACATCGCTCTCCTTTTTCACTCTGGCTTCCAGCATCTGGCTGGCTTCACGCCAATGCCCCTGATTGATCATCCGGGCAATCGAGCCAGGCAAACCAATTACGCCCATAGGCTGATCGGCTTTTCCACCTTCTGCCCTCTGCTCGGCAGGCTTCTCCTTTTTAGTCTTCTTCGTGGACTCGGACGACTGGTCAGATTTTGTGCTCGTCGTGCTCTTAGACTTTGCCTCACTATGAGGCGGAATCAAGGAAGCGATGCAGAGCGTCAGGCTCAAACCCAGAGCCAGCGCGCCGAACGGATGACGCTTTTTATCGGTAGCACTTTCAATCCATGAGTTTTTCAACATGAGCTCCTCAGCTTGCATCATTCGGTCCTAACTTTCGGTGACACTGCCAGCAGTGGCAGATTCGAAGAGTGACAATTGCATCACTTCGTCAATCGGTATATTCCGGAATTTCGGCCCATCCAGAATTTTACTGGCAGCACTGCGCCTTTCCATTTGCTGCATAAGGCGCTCAGCGCGCGTGATAATCTCCGGCGGCAAACCGGCCATCTTAGCGACTTGAATACCGAAGCTGCGGCTGGCGCCTCCTGGAACAATCGAGCGAATGAACTCAACATGTCCATCGGTCTCCTTAACGAGAACCTGATAGTTTGATATTTGAGGAAAGAAACCGGCCAGTCCATTTAACTCATGATAGTGAGTAGCAAAAATGGTTCTGGCTCTCACTTCTTTGGCCAGATATTCTGAAACAGACCAGGCAATGGCCACGCCGTCGTAAGTACTGGTTCCTCGACCGACCTCATCCAGAAGGATAAGAGAGCGGCTGGTTGCCGACAAGCAGCACTGAGTTGTTTCACTCATTTCGACAAGGAAAGTCGATTGTCCCTGGGCAAGGTCGTCAGCTGCGCCGATGCGCGTAAATATTCTGTCGACGATACCTACGGTTGCCGCATCGGCAGGCACGAAAGAACCCATCTGAGCAAGTATGACGATATGAGCCGTCTGCTTGAGCAGGCTGGATTTACCGGCCATGTTTGGACCGGTGAGGATAATCATCTGGTGATCTTCGCTGTCTCCTTCCAGTCGCGTATCGTTGGAAACATAACGGCCGCGCGGCAGGATACGCTCCAGTACGGGATGGCGGCCTTTCGCTATCTTGAGTTCCAGCGAATTGTCCACCTGCGGTTTTACATATCTGCCTTCAATGGCCACCTTTGTAAGCGAGAGCAGGGCATCCAGGGTGGCCAGATTGTTGGCGACGGCAAGCAGGTCGCCGCCGGCGGAAGTGAGACGCTGTCTCAATTGCGTAAATAATTTGTACTCAACATCCGACTGACCTTTTTCAGCATTCAGTATTTTCGCTTCGTACTCTTTTAGCTCGGGCGTGATGAAACGCTCGGCGTTGGTCAGCGTCTGTTTTCTGATGTAATCGTCTGGGACTGAGCCCTTTTGAGAATTCGTGACCTCGATGAAATAGCCGAAATTGCGGTTGAAATTAACCTTGAGACTCTTGATGCCGGTGCGCTCGGCTTCTCTTCTCTGCAGATCTTCAATCCACTGCTTGCCGCCGCCCAGGAGATTGCGAATTTCATCCAATTCCTCGTCGTAGCCTTCTTTGAAAATTCCGCCCTCGGTCAATTCTCTGGGAGGGTCTGCAGAGAGCGCCCGCGCAATCTCCTCTTTCAGAGTCTCCAGGCTTGCCGGCAAGTCGGAAAGGCATTTCAGACTGTCGCTCTTCAAGCCTTTGACGGCTTCTTTAAGGGCGGGAAGCTGAGAAAGTGAATTCTCGACAGCAGCCAGCTCTTTCGGATTGATGGTTCCGGAAGAAAGTTTTACCGAGAGCCGCTCCAGGTCGGACAGCGAAGAGAGACATTCTTTTAAGGTCTCACGGACTTGATTCTGACCTATCAACTCTTCGATGGCATTCTGACGTTGCTCGATAGCCGTCACATCGAAAAGCGGGCGCATCAGCCACTTGCGAATCATGCGACTGCCCATGCCTGTTTGCGTCTGATCTATGACCCAGAGCAAACTGCCTTGAAAAGCACCATCGCGCGAAGTCTCGGTCAATTCGAGATTGCGCCTTGTATTCTCATCCATGGTCATATGGCCATCGACGCTATAGGTGGAAATGCCGTTGAAACGCGGCATCTGAGAGCCCGTAGTTTTCTCCAGATATTCCAGGGCAGCGCCCGCCGCCGCAGTCGCAAGCGGCATCTTGTGACAGCCGAAGCCCTCCAGTGTGGCAACTTCGAAGAACTGGCAGATCCGTCTTTGGGCCGGCTCGAACTGGAAATACATAGCCGGGCGTCCGGTCACATGGTATTGCTCCAGAATTGCCGCCGGCAAATCAATTACTTCGCGGGCGACAACGTCATCGCCTTGCGGTTTGACGACACGTTTGGCGGCAATAATTTCACGCGGCTGAATGCGACCGATTTCAATCGCCAGAGTGCTTTCCGGAACCTGGGTGACGAAAAACTCACCGCACGATGCGTCGACAAAAGCCAATCCCCACATGTCACCTGCACCACTGCCTTTTACAGCAGAGAGCAAATAATTGTTTTCGCGCACAGGCAGAAGGTGCGACTCCAGCACCGTCCCTGGTGTCAGTATCCTGGTTACCTGGCGCTCGAC
>CAZBOX010000219.1:0-10640 GCA_964493595.1 uncultured Candidatus Obscuribacterales bacterium
CCATTTTTCTATCGGATCGATATGTCTCACGGAAATAGCCGCCCTCGAGCGGCAACGGCTTAAGTCCCAGCTTCTCAATCAGCAATTCGGCGTCTTTTTTCGATGTTTTCATTGTGCAAAAAGAACATTCCCGACGCCTCAGGTTACGAAGAGGCAAGGGAAGGATTTGGCTAGTGTGTGTATGATACTTTGGTTCCGGACACATTTCAGAAATTGGGAAAATGACAGAAAAGCTCACAGCCAAGAATTTATCCGCGCTCAACGAATCGAACACCCTTTGGGCCAAGGCAAAAGAGTGTCTTCCACACAAAGAGCGCATTGAAGCAGAATCACTTTACAAGCAAGCTATCGACAAACGTATTGCTGCCGTAGGCGAAGACGACCATACGGTGAGCCAGCTTCTTGACGAGCTAGGCGCGCTTTACCTGGATATGGGCCGGGTCGAACCTGCACTAGAGCAATTTAAGCGGGCAGCAGCTCTTCTCGAAAAGAATTTTTATGCTGGACACTTTTACCTCGGTTCGGTGGTCGAGCATCTTGGCGACTGTGCCGCCAGAGAGGGCAAATGGGAAGAAGCTGAAGCCCAATACAAACGAGCCCTGGATATTTTCGACAAGACATTGAGCGGTGACCATCGCTGCGTTTTCATCACGATGCATAAATACTCGAC
This sequence comes from uncultured Candidatus Obscuribacterales bacterium, assembly GCA_964493595.1. GTDB lineage: Bacteria > Cyanobacteriota > Vampirovibrionia > Obscuribacterales > Obscuribacteraceae > QKMZ01. The sequence goes on from CAZBOX010000219.1 coordinate 671, forward strand.
GGCATTGCGTCATCAGGGCAAATTTACTGAAGCCGAGACAGTCGTCAACAAAGCATTGAAGACGATCGATTCACCGCTTGGACCGGCGGAGGAATTCAGATTTGAGTTGGCTCTGCTGTACCAGGCGCAAGATAAGAATCCGGAAGCCGAAGCTCAATACAAATTGGCTATCGAAGGATTTCGTCAAAGACGCAACATGCCACGTTTAGGAACATGCTTGGAGAGTTTTGCCGGACTTCTCAAGAAAATGGGCAAAGATAAAGACGCCAAGGCAATGTCCGAATTCGCAGAAAAGTATGTAAAAGTGCAACACGGGTACGAAGAATCCGAAGCGTTCTTCCCCAGCACCTTGCTGAGAGCCTAAGTAGATAGGTCTGTCTTCAATCTACTTTTCTGCGACTTATCTGCGACATTGAGAACCGCAATCACAAAGTCTGCAATCTTTCAGGCGCGCGCAGCATTCTTGTATCGATGGGCATCTCAGAAGAGCTGCGAGCACACCGCATACAGCGGAAAAGGACTGTTTGACACCCAAACCAGACTTAAATTTTTCGCTTTGCCAAAAAAGTTTTTTTTCAAAGACGGTGACTGCACGCGTGTCTCCAGGACTTTCATCTGTGTTTTTGCGGTCCAGTCACCCCGTGGGGTGATTTCTTGATCAGTTAAACAGGGGGTATCTTGTTAGCAAGGGGGTGACGATTCTGTGGACCGCAGCGTCGTCGAGAATCGCTATGGCAAAAGACTTGAACTTACACGAAAGACTAATTTCTGAACTTGGTGTTGTACTGCAAGAGCGAAGAGCGCGCTTGCATATGTCGCAAAGCGACCTTGCGGAATCGAGTCGTTTTCACCGCTCATATATAAGTGACGTGGAGCGGGGAGCACGAAATATTTCCGTCAAAAATCTCAGTCGACTGGCTCTGGCATTAGATATTCCAGTGTCCACTATCCTGGTACAGGTCGAAAAACGACTCTCATCGAAAACGGGCAGAACTCGCAAACGCGCCTGAGCTCGACCAAAGTCCGATAAATAATAGGCACTTTCACAGCATGTGGGAGTGCCTATTTTGGTGATCGACCAGGACCTGCCACTATATATAGTGGCAAGCTAGTATTGTTCCACCGAAAAATTGGCAAAATCGCCGGTTGCTCCATACAGTCCGGACGCCTTATCGAAAGACGGCTTCAACATGCCGGTCGCCACCTGCAAAACTTCACCGGGACCAAGATGCGAGCATGAAGCAGTGACAGGACCGCTGACACCCATGGGATCGCAAATATCAACACGCCAATCATTTAAACCGGATTTATGGAAAAACGACTCTGAATTGACGATGCGAGACATCATTGCCGGTTTTACATTTATCCTGGCAGGAGGATAAGAAATTCCCAGGCGCAAGAAGGGCTGAAGATCGGCCATGATCCATTTTGCACTGTCGAATGCCAGTTGCCCACAATTCTTGATCAGGGCCAGACCATCGAGAAAAGCTTCTTCCGTCAGATATGCCCATTCCACGACCTCCAGAGTTCGCTCTTTAGGGTCTTGCAAATTCCAGATCATGTACCCATCATCGTGCAGGTATAGAGCGAATTGCCTCTCCGGTCGTGCCAACTGCCCCTGCCAGCGATGAGTATTGCGCTCCAAACTAAAATTGAAATTCTTCATCCAGCGCTGGTGCACGGGCATGAGCACTTCATAATCGCTCAGCTTTACCGGTTTGAACCTGCTGCTGTCACCAACTGCAGGGATCGCATCGATCTTCTGCACCACTTCATATTGCAGATCGGTGACCGAATAACCCATCTTTTCGTAAAACGGATACGAAAATGGCCAGAGCCCGGACATTTCCACTTCTTCTTCGTTCAATCTCTGTAGGACTTCTTTGAGAACGGCTCTTACCAAACCTCTCTTTCGCATCGGGGGACTGCAGGCAACACCGGCAATGCCACCGCATTTAAGCACGCGCCCATTAAAGTTGACATCGAACATAATTACTGTGGCGAGTGCGTGAGGATAATCGTCAATGAATGCTCCGACAGCAAAATCACTGACCTCGAAAGCAAAGCGCTTCCACCTTTCCTCATCAGTAAACCCAAAAGCCGTTTTCCAGGTTTCGACCGCATTGAGAAAATCGTCTGTCTCAACCGTTCGTACGACAGCGTCCAAGTTTCCCACTCTTGTTGTTTTTGCACTAACATTCCTGGCTGCCGACGATCGCGTCATGAGAACCTCTGGCTTTCACCGTATACTTTAAGCTCATCATTATATAACCGTGCTGTGCCCGGGTATAAAATCGGCGTTGGGATGGGAGAGAGTCGTGACGGACGATAAGAAAGCAAAAGAGGCGGAGTTCTATCGTCGCATTGCCGAGTTGCGCAGCAAAAATAATCAATTTCCGTGGACGACCGGCGAAATTCCTATTTTCGAAATTCCCAAGGAGCAGACAAAACTTCACGCTGATGCAGAAGCTGAAGACAGCCACATGTCTATCGATGAGATCGAGCGGCGCGTGCTTATGGATCTTGTTGCTCCCACCTATAACTTTCGAACCTTCTATAAAAGACTGAACTACGAACTGAAGAGAGCGAATCGATATGATCGCGAACTTTCGCTTCTTTTGGTCGCCGTGGACGGACTGCAGGAAATCGGCAAATCCAGAGGCATGGAAGTCTACGACAATATAGTTGCTGCATCTGCAGCAGTAATGCTGACCTCTATTCGTGATATCGATCTGATCGGTCGATGCAGAGAGGACGCATTTGGCATTATCCTTCCGGAGACCCCTCGCTCGGGAGCAGAGGTAGCAGCGGAACGCATTCGCACGCGGCTGGAAAATTATGAGGTCGTGATTAAGGGTCGCAGTTATCTTTTGAGTGTGAGTATAGGCGTTTCTTGTTTTGCTGGACGCCCGCTAGTAGACAGTGGCTACGGACAAGGACCGAACGTAGAAGATGTATTCGCATGTGCGGCCGAAGCTGTCATGCTGCGCATGAAGAATGGCGGCAACGGCATTACCTTCGCAGATGAGATCGAGTCTCCCAAACGAAAGAGCTAGATCTATTTACCGATCTCGACCAGCGCGTCTTCGAATGAAAGACGGCCGCTGCGCACGGCACCAAGAACATAGATCGCCTGTTCGTTTGTCAAATAACGACTGCGAGTCAGCCCCTGGCAGCGAACCACTACATCGAGAGTTTCATCGTTGACCAGCCCGAGCGCCATTAAAAGGTCGGGTGCCATCGATGAATCTTCCAGCGCTTTTTCGAGAGCTGCAGCAATATCCTTCTTGGAGAAGAAACCAGACATTGTAAGAAGCTCTACGATTGTCGCGTCCGATTGTGACGGCGGTGGCAAAGGTGGTGGCGGAGTATAGGTTACAGGAGGAACCGCAGGGGTGCCGCGATGCTCGACAATATAGGCAAGCTCGGCTTGAGCTTCTGCTATTTCCAGAGGTACGGGCAGAAGGTTACTGACCGAAAGTGAAACAGCACGTTGCTTGATTGAAGCCATTTTCGATTGCGTGCTGGTTGGCTTCCCGCTGGGACCGACCGTTTTGAGTTCGCCTATAGGGATATTCAGATCCACATTTGTTTGTACAGCGGGGACAAGATCTTCTATGAAATCAGGTACATTGCTCGCGCCACCCTTCTTGCCGAAAAAGGCGGCCGGATGTGTCTGATTCTTTTGAGGCATCCAGGCAGCGGCCGGCTCAGCTTCTTTGATGCTCTGCAAACCTGTTTGCGATTTTCCTGCTTGCCCTTTTTTGCCCTTCGTTTGCTGTTTGGCAAGTTTCGTCTGCGACTGGGAAGCTTTGTTTTTGCCCTTCTTGCCTTTTGACGAAGTGCCGTCCTTTTTCTCGTCGCAAGTGTCAGCTTCATCCTCGGCTAGAAGAGTCAGCGCTTCGGAAGGAGTAATCGCAAAAAGCCTGCCTGTGTCGCTTGGTGCATAGTCCGCTTTGAGAGTGATCTTCGTCCCCTTTCCAAAACCTGCCACTTGTCCGGGACGTGCAGTTTCAACGGGCACGGAAATCGGCATCGAGATCGGCACTCCGACCGGCTTCTGCATTGGTCGGTCGGGCGTAGTTTCTGCAGCCGGAGGGAGTGCGGATACTTCTTCTTTTTCCTCTTCCTCTTTTGCTTTTTCCAGTCTTTGCAGCTCTTGCTTTTCCTCTTCTTCTTTGCGCAGCTGCTCGACTGGCTTGTTGAAAGCAGCCGGTAGTTCGAGATCGAATTCCATTTTGAAATCCGGCTCGTCATCCTCATCTTCTTCCGGCTCCTTAACGAGCTCGCAGAGATCCTTCTCTACTGGAAGTTCTACCTCAGTCTCAGCGACCGGCTTCACATCCAGAGAGGGTGCAATTGGCTCGGCAGGAAGCTGTTTTTCGCCGGCTGCCGGAACTGGTTCGGAAGGTGCTGCAACAGTCTCAGACTGTGCGCCAAAAGGATTTTTAAACTCTGACGACGGAAATTTCGGCGCTGGCGCTGAACTGGATGGTGTCGTTGCCGGCTGAGCGGGCGCAGACCATGCTGCCTGTGCATTTGCAGGCACAGTAGAAGCTGGAAGCTCAGCGCTGATCTGCATTGGTGCCGGTGGCACGGGTGGCTGCGGTGCAACCAGAGGAACGGATGCAGGGTTGGCAGACGATGCCACCTGCGGGCGATCGAACTGATGCGATGGAGATTCCAGCTTGGAAGCATCGGGCTGCAGGATTGCTTCTGATTTTTCGACGATTGGTGCTTGAGGCTGGCCCCAGGAAAGTTTTTTCGGAGGAGGCAAGTCGGTGGACTCGCCTTCACCGCCCTTCGGAGCTGCCCAACCAAGGCGAGAGGCAAGCTGAGCTGCGGCATTCTTCAGATGACCATCTTCAGCTACTGCCGGTTGTGCCGGAGCGGATTGCACGGGTAGTGATGTTTCTGCCTTCACGGGCTCAGGAGCGGCAGGCAAAGGCGGCGCCGCTTGAGCGACCGGCTGAGGTGCCGGCATTGCGGGTTGCGGCGGCTGAACTGGTGCTGCCGGTTGTTGAGCAACCACAGGCAGAGGAGGAGGCGGCGGCGCGGGCGGCATATGATGTTGTTGCTGTTGCATTTGCTGCATTTGCTGCATCTGCTGCGCCTGCATCTGTTGCTGCTGCAACTGGGCGTGCAGATTTGACGCTGGATGCGGCACCTGCTGCTGGGGCATGGGTGCATTCTGCGGTGGCATGTTCCAGTTGGGCGGCGGCGGTGCGGACTGAGGCGGCATCGGTTGCGGATACCCTGGCGGCGGAGCATAGCCTTCAGGAGGCATCGATGGAGGCTGCGGAAAACCTGGAAGAGGAACGCCTAGACCGTGATGACGAGGAACGCTTCCGTGCCAGCTGCCCCACGGATCGTCAGGAGCGGGCCCTCCGTATGGCGCGTGTCCGTATGGAGTGTTGTAACCATAAATTGGCGCCGGCATTGGCGGCGGAGGCATCTGAGGCGGCATTTGAGGAGGCATCTGCATCGGCTGGGTCTGCTGATGCTGCATCTGATGCGGTTGCGGAGGGACAGGAGCCTGCTGTTGCGGCATCTGATTTTGGTAATACTGCTGTTGCTGCAACTGTGCATGCAACTGCGATGACTGATGCTGAGGCGGCGCGTGGACTGGGACGGGTTGAGGAGGAGGTGGTGGTGGCGGGACCTGATTGTGCTGTGGCTGCTGTACACCTTCTAGGGTATCTCTCAGGGTACTCATAACCGTCGAGGGCTTCAGCGGCTGTTCCGTTGCATAATCGGTGCGCTTCATTGCCGCTTCTGCCTTGGACCAGATCTTCATTGCCGCCTTCAATTCTTCAATGGCAGCGTCTCGAGGCAGAATGCCGTCACGAATTTGCTCCTGGGCACGAAGAACAGTAGGCAGCAAAGAAGCATGGATGATGCCCTGAGTTACCAGTGTTCCTCCAAGAGGCAAACCTGTCTCAACGCTGGCCTTCAAGGCTGCGTTGAGCTGGTCCAGCGAAATAATCGCCGCATCAACCAGTAATTCACCAAGCCTGTTCGTCGAGCCCTTCGCCTGTGGATGCCTGTCCATACGCTTCAAGGCTTCATGGATCGGCTGGCGGTCACGAGCTGCAATTGCTAGTGCCTCGATGCCCACATCAGGTGGGACCAGCCCGTCACGAATAATTGACTGAGCTTCCAGGGCTAACTGAAAAATGTCTGGCGAAATTCTGCCGTCCATGGTCAGCACACGCCCCATTGGCATTCCCAGTCTCCTGGAAACAGCCATTGCTTCTGTCAGATCGCCAGAAGAAATCAGCCCACTCCTGACCAGCAAGTCGCCGATCATTATGTTCTTGTCGTCATCTGACATTCGGGTTCCCCTTAAACAGCGCCGGAGGTACAAAACCTCAATTCAGAAAAGGACCGCCGCCAGCAGTCTCTATTAATTTGTACCCTTCCTATTCTCTATTTAAATGTTTTTTTTCCAAATCCCCCTTACGGGTTACCAGGAAGTGCGCAGTGCAGTGCGATTAACCTATTGCGACGAACTTTTAAGAAAGCGAACGGTTCAAGCAGGTTGGCAGCCCGCTCATCCTGTGGGGCAAGGCTTTAGAGCTTCAACGCCGGCGCATTGCCGAGGCGCTTCATCGCATTTGGTATTACTGGCAGTGCTAAACCGGCAAATCAAGACCCCGCAAAAGATAGTCGATCGCCCGGACGTCGACTGTGTTTCCCGCTAGTTTGAGCTTTGCCTGCGTGCTCAACTCGGAGGGAAAAGTAAAATTCGCAGAGAATCCCATGAGCGAAATTATCTCCTCCGGTGAAAAACGCCTTATTCCCTGGTTTTCGACTTCAATAAAGGTGCCGCTCGATTTAAAGCTTTTCCAGTAGCCGCTGGTGAAACAGGTAGCATAGGCTTCGTCGCTGGTGGAGTTGATTATATGCAGCGAATTTCCGTAACGATCAAGGTCCTTCTGCGAAACAAGGAGGTCCGGAGAATAGGTCCCTCGAATAAATTCTCTCAGATGTTTCTCTTCTGCCTGCGTGAAATTCGGGGCCTTGAATGTGATACCGAATGCAGTGGCAACAAGATATAGCCTGGGACGTCGCATTTTGATGCCAAAATCATAAGGGGACATCTCCAGAATATGGCTTTCATAGCCCAATTCACTAAAAGTAGCCTCGGCCAGTCTGTGTCCGTCGGAATCTCTGAAACCGGCGACATTCTCAACCATCACAACCTTAGGTCTATGGTCTTTCAAGTGCCCCAACAAATTTACGAAAGAGCGCGACCTTGGATCGCTCAATCCTTTTTGATTGCCTCTTACCGAATAGGGCTGGCACGGAGGACTCATCCACCAGAGGTCGGCAGCTGGCAATTTGCCGGACGCAATCGTATCGAGATTGCGTGAGATAGGCTTGCGCCCGTGATTTAGCTCGTAGGTTCGATTGGCGCGAGGGTCCTGATCGTAAGCGCCGACAACTTCGATATCGAACTTGCCACTCGCTTCGGCAAATGCCCCGATACCGGAGAACAACTCTAAAGCTTTGATCATCGCTTCGTAACTAGAACGATGCTCTGTCTTGAGAATAGGTGACGGAGGTCGTTTCCTTGAGCAGATCTTCCATGCTGGGAATTTCAGTCATAGTCGGCTTTTTACCCTCAGGATAATCAATGCGAAAGATTTTTGCGTGGGTTATGCATTTGTCTACGCCTGCATAAATCATCAGGTATACCTTTTTGCCTTCCCATCCCGCTCCCAGGGATCCTCCAGGACCGCCCAGGCAGTCTATCCAGCGCAAGGTCTTACCTTCAACGGCAACCACCGGAAATTTCTTTTTCCATTCAGCAAAAGGTTCATTGCTCGAATAATGCCACTCACGTCCAATCGTATCGTTCTCGACGACATGATTTCTGAATACAATCGGGTCTTTTGATTTAGGATCCATAAGACCAGTCGCCATAGAGCCGTAGCAGCATTTGCTCAGATCGCCGGCATAGAGAATTTCCGGCTCATACTTGTAGTAAAGATAGACAAAACCGCATGACTCGCCGCCCAGATTGCCGTTATCGTTGGTTTCTGGATAGGTCATGTTGGGCGCGTCACTGAAATTTCCGCGAGGCTGTGTGTGGAAACGCAGCCCTCCTTTAGTCCAACCGCTCGTGAGAACATTGATAGACTCAACCTTGGAGTCTTCTCCGTCCGGCGGCTTTTTGAAAGGCATTTTGTTGGTAAAATCTTCGGCCTTCCAGCCCTCGCCCTCGGCTTCGGTAAAAGGATGGAAGGGGGCAAAACGATAAGGAGCTTTGGGAGTTTCGAAATAGTCTTCTCTGGTTGTGAGGGTTCTCTCTCCGCTGTCAGCACAACCGGTTAATAATGTCGTCGAAAAAATTGCAGCGACCAATAATCCACAAATCTGACCGGGCAATTTTTTCATCGAGAACTATCTCCGAAATCGGTTCCTTTTGCAAAAAAAATAGGGTCCCATACTAATAAGCTAATACTACATAAGATAAGACCAAAGGTGGGCTCATGACTTCTATTCCCTCCCGTAGTTTTATTGAGCTTCAAATTTATCTCCGCTGCTCACATCGTATATATCAATTTGCGTTGCGTAACGTAACCGGCGCCCACTCTGTGGTATTGGAAAAGTGAAAACTGGGCTTAAATCAGCGTTGCAAAGACAATACCGACACCCTGAGCAAAGATGAATGCACTGTTTGCATCTGGAAAACCCGTTGTCATCATCGATGTGGCTGTAAACTAGGACATAGTGGAGGGTCTGAATGTCCGTCAACAATCCCCAGTCCACGGGGAGCAGCAAAACTTGCACCGCCTGCGGTCGCCGATATCAAGGCGATATGACTGTTTGTCCTGACGACAATATGCCGCTAATGACCGTGCCCGACGAGGATCTGGTCGGGACGGTTCTAGAGAACAAATACGAAATTCTCGAGAAAATCGGCGCCGGTGGTATGGGCGCAGTTTATAAAGCCCGACACCAGCTCATGCACCGCCAGGTGGCAATAAAAATGGTCTTGGCTCAGCTGAGCGCCAACTCCATGACCTTGAAAAGGTTCACTCAGGAGGCGCGTGCGACAAGCCAGCTTAATCACCCGAATATCCTTACTGTTTTCGATTTCGGGATTTCTCCGAGCAATCAGCCTTATCTGGTTATGGACTTTCTGGAAGGGGTGAATTTCGGCCGGGTGCTTGAAGAAACCCGGCAGATTCCGATACCAAGAGCGATGGGAATTTTCTTGCAAGTCTGTGCCGCACTCGGTCACGCCCACCAGAAAGGCATTGTGCACCGGGACCTGAAGCCTTCCAACATAATGCTCATCGAACTTGATGGACAGCCGGACTTTGTCAAAGTTCTCGACTTTGGTATCGCGAAGGTTCTTTCGTCAGTAGATGGTGAAACAGACAACCTGACCAGAACCGGTGAAGTTTTCGGCAGTCCTCTCTATATGAGTCCGGAACAGTTCCGCGGCAAATCGATGGACGCGCGCTCGGATATCTATTCACTTGGCTGCGTCATGTACAGAAGTCTGGCCGGCATTTGCCCGGTCACCGGAAAAGATGTTCTCGAATGCATGTACAAGCACGTCAACGAGACAATTCCACCATTTTCAGTCACTGCTCCTGAAGCTGAAATACCTGAGAGGCTTGAGCAAATAATCATGAAAGCGCTGGCCAAAGATCCAGATGAGCGCTATGCATCAATGAATGATTTGAGGGCCGACCTTGAGCAATGCGCTGAAGAACTGGCACTCGGTCCTCTGGGTCCGGCATTTCTGCGCTCGGGCAATTTTACTGCCTCGGATCCGGCTCTCATGGCTTTTCCCAGTGGCACATATCGCTCTGTTGGTTTGAGCGGGCAGTCGCACACAACTTCCACTGGAATGGATACACCGGTCGACCAGAAAGTATCAGCGCAAAGCGCTGCCCACGCGGCCGCTGAGGCAGCGGTTCAAGCAGCAGCTGCCGCACAAGACGCCGCT
>CAZBOX010000220.1:0-10602 GCA_964493595.1 uncultured Candidatus Obscuribacterales bacterium
GTTTACACGCAAGGATCTACTCTGTGTACAATTTCTATATGCGTTTTTGGAATCTCACCCTACTGACCTGTGTTCTGGTTTCGAGCGTCGCCTCTAGCGCTCTGGCTGCCGATGCCGATAAACGTCAGATCGCAGTACGGGCTGGTGCGCCGCTGCAGGCTTCCGCCAGCCACTCGGCGGCAGCACCATTTGCAAAAGGGATTGTTCCTCTGATGCGTTTTCGAGTGAAGCTGACCTCGAACGTGGACGGCTCAGTCGCACAAGTCGGCGATCCCGTGCACGGAGAGCTTCTTGATACCATTATGTTGCCTAACGGTCACTATGTCGGTTTAGGCGCGCATGTGGTCGGTGAAGTAACTCAGGTCGATCACTCCAAGAGCCTCCTGAAAGCTGATTTTTCAGCGAAGCACTGGCGTAATTCGAATGGTCTTTTGAGTGTGAAAATCACACAGGTAGGCGGCAAAGATTTGCTTGTAGACACCATACCTGCCGCCAAGACAAGAGTGGAGCGAGCTGATAAGAAGGCACCGCCGCTTGGCGTAGACGGTCAAGGCGAAATTACTATCAAGTACAACACCGCAGGTTATACTGCCGCGAATGCCGCGATTACCGGCGGCTGTTTTGCTGCCGGTCCGGCTGGTCTGATCATCGGACCGGTAGTTGGCGCCGCAGCTGGTGCCGCTGACCCTACCTTCGCATATGGACGCCCGGTCACGGAAGCCGACGGTCACACCCATGTGAAGGGCTTCTTCAAAGGATTGGTGGGCGGTCTGCCGGGAGGCTTCCTGATCTCCGGTGCCACTAATCGAGGGTTGAATGTTTCATTGCAACCAGGCGACATTATTGTCTTTCAGGAGCGCGCTCAGGATAGGTAAGCAGCCTTTCTATAGATTGCGAAATAAGCTACTGCGAAAGTGCCGATGGTCAATCCAATGGCGCCGATGCCGAACATCGTCGATATAAAGTAAAGGTTGAACCAATTTCTAACGGTCCAGTTCTTTGGATTTTTCTTCTCGTAAAGGATTTCTACTGCCTGCCCTTCTTTGAATTCGGGCGGATACGAGCCGAATTTACTCATCTCTTCTACGGCTTCTTTGCCTTCAGGATTGAAGCGGATGACCGGGTTATAAACTCTGCGACTGTTTGAAACGCCGGAGGAGGTCAGCTGCAATCTTACAACGGTACCGGATGCGGTGCCTCCTTCCGAGAGAAGCTTTGAGGTATTGCAATAAGATGCGATGGCGATAGCTGCGAACAATATAGCCATGCTGCCCAGAAAGAAAACCAGCCACTTCATTTTCGGACCGTCCTCGGACTCGTGAATCACATATAAATGTACAGCGCCCGTCGCCGGCAGATGTGATTTTCGTAATCTGCTGTTACACAACCTGCATACTGTTGACAGCTGGAGACCTAGACTGTAACGTGAATGGAGGTTTTGTTTTTTCCAGGGCAACCAGAAATGACCTTTGCGAATTACACCAGCAACAACCGACGTACGCGCCGCGTTCTATTGAACTCGGGGCCGGCTGGGCTGCGTTGATCTAGGTCACCAGAAACCACACCTTTAGCTCCCGAGTTCTTTGAGGACTCGGGAGTTTTCTTTTGTCCACGTCCGCGCGAAAGCCGCACCTAATGAGCCGAAAGCTCAAACACAGAAAGGGGAAAGACCATGGTAAGCACAATGTACAAAAAGCCGCCGACCACGCCTGTGGGCTTCAAGTCCCAGCGCATGAGCCCGCCGCAGCATGGTCGTTCACCGCTCAATAAAATCCTTGTCGAAGATACGCTCAGAGGCAAGGACTTCCTGGGCATCGGCTATTTCAAGGCTGATGAGCTCAAGTTGTTTCTTGAAACAGCAGCTCTTCTCAAAGCCAACAAATTTGACGATACGCAGACGCTCTTCGCCAAAGGACAGACTCTCGCGCTCTGCTTCGAGAAGCCATCTTTGCGGACAAAAGTGACGTTCGAAGCCGGAATGATTCAGCTCGGCGGCAGTTCTATCTTCCTTGAAGATAAGCTCGGCGTCAGGGAATCGGTGCCGGACATCGCCAGAAATCTAGACAGATGGTTGGACGGAATTATGGCCAGAGTTTTCGAGCACAACACTCTGATTGTGCTCGCGGACTACGCTCAAGTCCCCGTAATCAACGGGCTCAGCGACCTGGAGCATCCCTGCCAGGCTCTGGCAGATTTTCTCACGATAAAAGAACAAAAAGCTATTAAAGACTGGAATTTCAAAGGAATCAACCTTGCATACGTAGGAGACGGCAATAATGTGGCTAATTCACTCATGCTTCTCGCCGCCAAGCTTGGCTGTAATTTCTCGATTGCGTGCCCGTCGGGCTACAAGCCCGACGCCACCCTTTGGGAAATGGCCCTGGAAGAGGCGAAGCATACCGGTGCGCAACTGAAAATGACAGAATCACCCGCTCAAGCGGTAGCCGGAGCGGACGCAGTCTACACCGACACCTGGGTGTCGATGGGACAAGAAGACGAGATGGCACAAAGAATAAAAATCTTCGAGAGCTATCAAGTCAACGAAGAACTGTTGAAGTTTGCAAAACCGGATGCCATCGTCATGCACTGTTTGCCCGCGCACCGGGGGCAGGAGATCACAGATGCAGTTATGGATGGCCCACAGTCAGTTGTTTTTGAACAAGCGGAAAATAGACTCCACGTTCAAAAAGCAGTCATCTCACTAATCATGTAATGCCGGCAGCATTCGAAATTCAAGGAGCATACAAATGAATAAAATTCTCTTGGCTTATAGCGGTGGACTCGACACCTCCTGCATTCTCACCTGGCTCAAAGAACAGTACAACGTACCGATTGTGGCTTATTGCGCCGACGTCGGACAGAAAGAGGACTTCGAGGCAGTGAAGGTGAAGGCCATAAAAACCGGAGCTGAGAAGTGCATTATCGAAGATTTGAACGAGACTTTCGTCAAAGACTATATCTTCAAAGCGATCAAAGCTAATGCGCTCTATGAGTCGTTCTACCTGATGGGAACATCAATCGCTCGTCCGTGCATCGCCCAAGGTATGATCACGGCGGCTCTCAAAGAGGGGTGCGATACTATCGCTCACGGCGCTACCGGCAAAGGCAATGATCAGGTGCGTTTTGAGCTGGCAGCCAAGTCGTTGGCACCACACTTGAACGTGATTGCTCCCTGGAGGCTCTGGAAATTCGACGGCAGAAACGATCTTTTCGAATATGCCGAAAAGCACGGTATTCCTCTGCCCGTGACCAAAGAAAAGCCTTATTCTATGGATGCCAATCTGATGCATATCAGCTATGAAGGCGGCATTCTCGAGGACCCCTGGGCTGAGGCTCCGGAGAATATCTATCTCTGGACGAAGAATCCGGAAGATGCCCCGAATAAGCCGGAATTCGTCACCATCGATTTTGATGCCGGCGTGCCTGTAGCTATAAATGGAGAGAAACTCGGCCCTGTCGATTTGCTCAGCAAGGCAAATGCAATCGCCGCCGAGCATGGCGTGGGCAGGCTGGATATGGTTGAAAACCGCTATATCGGTATCAAGTCGAGAGGAGTTTACGAGACGCCCGGCGTCACTATTCTCATGCAGGCACACAAAGCGATCGAGTCTCTGGTGCTCGACAAAGAAGTCATGCATCTCAAAGATTCGTTCACTCAGAAGCTTTCCACTCAAATCTATAACGGCTACTGGTTTGCGCCGGAAACTCAAATCCTCTGGAAGATGGTCGAAGAAACCCAAAAGCCCGTGACCGGCACAGCCAAGATCAAGCTCTACAAGGGCAATTCGATTATTGTGGCTAGAAAGTCGCCGGCTTCGCTGTATGACTTGAAGATTTCCAGCTTCGAGAACATGTCTGAGTTCCAATCAGCGGACGCAGGCGGATTCATCAACATAGCTGGATTGAGACTGAAAACCTGGAGCAAGAAAAATGCAAGTTTTGAGAAAAGCCTTCAAACAACCCCTCAGTAAGGTTGTCACTGAATTCGTTGCCTGTACGCACGCTGATGCACATCTGGTCAAAGCCGATTTGACCGGCAGTATGGCGCACGCTCAAATGCTCGCCGAAGAGGGGCTGATAAGCCCCTCTCAAGGTGAGGCGATTGAGGGCGGCTTGAATTCTCTTCTGGCGAAAGCCGAGAGCGGGAATTTCGAGCTCAAAGTCGAGTACGAAGATGTTCATATGAATGTTGAAAAACAGCTTGAAGAATTGATCGGCTCGGATGCTCTCAGGCTGCATACTGCTAGAAGCAGAAACGATCAAGTGGCGCTCGATTTGAGGCTTTATACGGTAAGCGCAATCGACTCCTTGATTGACGGGCTGAAATTTCTTCAAGCGGCCATTCTCATGTCCGCCAAGAAACACGCCGATATCGTCATGCCAGGCTACACGCATTTGCAGCGCGCTCAGCCGGTATTGTACGCGCACGCCGTTCTGGCTTTTCACGAAATGTTCTCCAGAGATATCGAGCGTTTCAACGATTGCAAGAAGCGCACCATGGTCTCGCCGCTTGGAGCCGGCGCTCAAGCCGGATCTGGACTGTCGATCAATCCGCATTCGGTGGCTAAAAAACTTGGTTTCCCGCAAGTTTTTTCCAATTCAATTGATGCGGTGAGTGACAGAGATTTCGCCGCGGAATTTTTGATGTCCTGCAGCTTGACTGCTGTGCATATTTCGCAAATGGCTGAGACACTGGTCATCTGGAGCAGCAGCGAATTCGGTTTTGTCGAACTTGCGGATAATGTTACGACCACGTCCAGCTTGATGCCGCACAAGAAAAACCCAGACCCACTTGAAATTGCTCGTGCAAAATCCGGTGCAGTGATTGGTGATCTGGTCAATTTACTTGTCACTCTAAAGGCCCTGCCGCTCGGCTATAACCGTGACCTTCAGGAGACGAAACCGCCTGTTATCAATTCCACGCAGATCGTTTCTGATGCGCTCAAGGTGATGACCTGCTGTGTCGAGGCCGTCACTGTCAATGCCGAAAAGACATGGGCGGCGGCTTCTGATCCTGCGCTGATGACTACAGATCTTGTGGAGTATCTGGTAAACAAAGGAGTTCCATTTAGAACAGCTCACGAGACGGTCGCTGAGATCGTTGCAGATGCTTCCGAGAAGGGCGCCGCGTTGCCGAATATGCCCATAGAGGAATATCAAGGCTACGCAAAAGAGTTCGACAAGGACTTATATGAACTCTTCAATCCGAAGACATCCGTCACCGCCAAGAAGTCACACGGATCGACAGGTCTTGCCGAGGTGTACAAGAAATTGTAGAGACCTCTAGTGTCGCCCTTTAGAATAACGCTTCAAATGGGAAAGATGTTGAAGATTATCCCTGGGCGAATATTGTATGAAAAGGTCCCTGGCCTTGCCGGCTCTTAGCGTTCTGACTGCAATGTTCGTCATTGCCGGGAGCGCTCATGCTTCGCCTAAGCGGACCAGCGGCTGGATTGTCGAACAATTTCACGAGATAAACGGAAGAGAGATAACTTATATTTCCAGGGATTTTGTGCGCCTGGAACGTGTCAATAATCACTACACTGTCCTGATTGACGAACGCAAAAACAAGATCTACTTTTTCAGCGAAAAACTCGGGCTTCTCTATAAGTCCTCACTCAGCGCTTTCAACTTTCAATCGGTCAATATTCTGCGCCTGATGACCGGTTATACAAGAGCTGCCGACAGATGGAAATTCAAGGGCGTCGTCAGGCTTGGCAATACCGATTCGCTTTGTTACGAGTCAGTCGACTCAAGCAATGTTTTCCGCGGGACAGTTGCCGGAGGCTATCTATCCGGTGAAAAGAGGCTGGTTGAAACGGTCGCTTTTCTCTACTTGAGCAAGGAGATTCCTGTCTCGAAAACGGTCTCGAGGTTATTAGCCCAGCTGCAAGGCACCAAAGATCTTGGAAAATTGCCTCTCAAAGAAGTGACAATTTGGAATACGGAAAGAAAGAGCAAGACGAATCTCGAGCTGGTCTCTTTCAAACGAGCCGCGATTTCTGGAGAAAAGGGTCTGGTGCCGACGGGGTATCGCCAGACTTCTGATTTGAACGATATTACCAACATGGATAAATCGAGCGCAGAAGAGCTTCTATGCAAGTAGTCTCAAAGGTTTACGGCTCATCCTTTGGATCGATCCGAGAAGATTCCCTTTGATGGAAAATTGTGCCGTTTTAGGGAAATCAGACTATGCCGTTCAAGCACCTCAAACTCCCTGTTTTCTGCGTCAGTGCAGCGCTTTTTCTGTCGATGCCCTCTCTTTGGGACTATCGTCAAGAGCGATACATGGCGGTTAAGGATTCGCATACTGCAATGCTCAATGAGGAAGCTCGGCTAAAACAGAAAAAGTACGAAGTCATTCACGAAATTGCCGATTTGCAACAACGCCTCTATCAAAAACAGAAGCATCTGGATGGCTTGAACGCACGAATCGCAGCCGTGCAAATTTCGATTAGAGATTTAGAGCGCCAGATGTAGCAGAGATGTCTGCCTGCTAGTCACGCAGTCCGAGAAATGTCTGAATGACGATGGCGTGGTTTGCCTGGTCGTCAAATTCGTCTGTACGATTGACATATTGGAGCTGATAGCCCACTTCCACCCGGCTTCTCTTGAAAGTTTTTATTCCCACGCCAGCGAAATAACGGTTTTGATCGATGCCCCCTTGCGGACCGCCTTCCAGCGAGTTCAAGTTGATGAACAGTTCGTCCGAAGTGGTTAGGTAAAATCGCTTGTGGATGTTGTAATTCAGCTTCAGCATGTAGCGCAATCGGTTGCTGCAGCCATTTACGCCTTCAAGAAATCGTTGCTCTGTCCGCAAGCGATTGAAAACAGTGACCCTTTTGATGGCTTTGTGCGAGAGTATTTGCTGCCATAAACGGTCTTCATGTACCACCTGGCTGTTCTCATTGCTGTAATTGGTTTGCCATAAATATCCGGCAAAGAAGCCTAAATTGTCGTTTTGTCTCCATTCAAGTCCCGGTCGAACGAGAAGTTGGCTTATATGCGATACGTCGTAGCCAATGCGAGGAGCCACTTCGAAATAAGCTCTCAACTTTCCTCTAATAGGCTCGTCCAGCGTGACCGGTGTCCAGAGTTGCAAATCATGAGCAACATCGGCCTGTGCAGCGTGTGGAAATAACGCTGCTGCAATTAATAAAGCCGAAGACAGAAACCAGTGCGCGCAGCTAACTTTCATGTGACTTTCCTGGGATTCCGGCAAATCTCCTAGCGACCCGCCGGATACATTGTTGCACAGGTTCGCTGCCTGGTCGCCGCCTGAAAGCTTTCAGTTATTTGGTCTGAGGATGCAAATCTGCGCACCCCTTCCTCTGACTTTGCTGACTGCAATGGTTATGCCTTTATATTCAAAACTATCTCCGACTCGCGGTGGTCGTTTCAAGCGGTCTAGCACGAGCCCGCTCAATGTTTCTATTTCTTCGTCTTCCATGGAAACGTTCAGATATTCTTCCAGCTCGTAGAGATGCACGGTGCCGTCAACCCGGAGCGACCCATTGTCCAGCTCTTCTATTTTGTGTCGCGTAATCGCTTCGTCTATTTCGCCAATTACCTCTTCGAAAATATCGTCGATACTGATGATGCCGGCGGTTCCCCCATATTCATCGAGAACCACCGCCATGTGCGTGCTGTACTCTCTCATTGACTCGAGCACAGTCTTCAATGGTGAGGAAAGCGGCACGAAGGGCACGGGATGGATGGTCAGGGCATTGTCGTTATACTCTTCTAGCAGCGCTGCCAGATCCTTTATATGAGCCGTCCCCAGGATATTGTCTTTGTCTTCTGTATAGACAGGGAATCGAGAATGAGTAGCAGTGCGAATCAGTTCTTCAACCTGCGCTCGAGATGGCCTTACTGGCAGTGCCGTCACATAGACGCGAGGGACCATAATGTCTTCAGCTATCAATTCGCCGAAGTCGAAGATCTGCTTGATCACTGTGCCTATTTCATCGCTGATGATTCCTTCGGTTTCGCTCTCTTGCAGAATCAATTGAATTTCGTCTGCAGAAAATGCGGGGACACTTGTTTTGGATCTGTCAATGCCGAAAATTGTTTTCAGCAAAAATGTATTCATGCCATTCAAAACAAAAATTATGGGCTTGAAGAGCGCCATGCAGAAGAGCATTGGTTTTATGAGGAGAAACATCACCAGCTCTGACTTTTGCAGTGCTAAAGACTTCGGCACTATTTCGCCTAAAACCACGTGCATGTATGTGAGCAGCACCAGGGATATGGCACTTGCTGCGATATGCACGGCCGCGAGCTCGACCAATTTCGTTGCGCTGAGTGCGTGCGTTATCCAGCTGGCGATTACTTCTTCGCCATACATACCTAAGGCCAGACTGGCGATGGTAATGCCGACCTGGGAAGCTGCTATATACCTGTCTTGTCGAGCCGGTTCCTTGATTACGGCAATAATTTCGCCGGCGGTTTTGTCTCCCTCCAGAGCGCGTTTTTCGATTGTTTGTTTGGGTGCCACAACGGTGGCAAATTCTGACGCGACAAAAAGAGCGTTGCACGAGATCAAAAATAGTATTACCCCGAATTCAAACATTCTGCGACGCCCCCCGCCGTTTGACAGTGACGATGGTTGCGGCGTGATGCTCGACCTGCTCTACAGTTAGAGTCGCTGTTTTCAGTTCTACTACATCCCCTTCCACAGGGACGCGCTCGAGAATTTCTATGATCAGTCCGTTGATAGTTTCGGCTTCTGTGTCCTGCAACTCACCGAGAAATTTTGTCGCGCGGTGCAATTTGTACCTGCCAGATAGGCGTATTCGGCCGTCTTCCAGAATATCTATCGCTTCCGGTTTTTTAAATTCATCAGCATTTATGTCTTCAATCAGCTCCGCTAAAATGTCGCCGACTGTTACCAGCCCGACCATGCTTCCGTGTTCATCCATCACGAATGCGGCATGCGAATGCTCGGCTTTCAGCAGGGTAATCAACCTGCTTAGTGTGAGGTTCTCTGGAATAATCGGTGCAGGAGTGATCAGTTCTCTCAAAGTTGCTTTTTCGCCGCGAGAGAACCAGGCTTGAATGACTTGTTTTACATTGACACAGCCAAGCACATCGTCTACGTCTTGCCCGTGTACTACCAGTCTTGTATATGGGCTGGTCAGAGCGCGGCGATAGCATTCTTCCATGCTCAGCTGGCTGGAGATTGCAGCAACGTTCGGTCTTGCAATCATGATTTGTTTGGCCGTCTTTTCGCTTAACTCGAGCGCCTGGTGCAGCCGCTCATGTTCCTCCGGCTCCAGTAATCCGCCGTCCTTACTCTGAGCCAAAAGCAGAGCGATTTCCTCCAGCGAATGAACGTGTTTGTGGGATGAAGCTGGCACTCCAAGCAATTTCAAGAGCGCTACGCCGCTGCCGTTGAAAAGCCAGATAAAAGGGCGCAGAATCACGGAGGCAACTCTTAGAGGCCAATACATAAACAGGGCGATTGGTTCGGAATGCTGGAGCGAAACTGATTTTGGCAGCAGCTCGCCGATCAAAATCTGCAAGAAGGTGAAAACCGCCAGTATCAATACGGCCGCGACCGATTCTGCCAGGACATGGTCGATTTTGAAAATTTCTTCCAAGAATGCGGCCCAGACTGGACCGAAATGCGTTTCGGTGTAAGCGCCCAGAATCAGGCTGGAAAAGGTAATTGCAATCTGGCAAGTGGCAATGTATTCGTCCAGACGGCGAGGCGTTTCTAAAATCGGCAAAAGATGCTTGGCGAGCTTATTTCCTGAAAGTGCCGCTTTGCGTATTACTGTCGACCTGGACGCGACCGTCGCGAACTCTGCGGCGACGAAGATTGAATTGAGGAAGATGAAACCAATTGCGATGGTCCAGACGCTTGCCATGAGTTGCCAATTTCCCTTCCTGTCGCGCCTCAGCCAGTTGTTGGGACCCGTGAGAAATACTGGAGTTCCTGCACCCGCCTGGTAAATGAGTGTACTACCTGCTCCTTTCATAGATGCCTTTCATGTCGAAAAGACCGCGGGATATTCCCGGCAAAGCCTTGTGAGCCCTCGCCTTGGTCTGTCTTCAGCTATTTACAAAGGGCTCAAAACTGGGAACACACCGCCACTCGACCGGTCGTTACCCCTTGAGCGGACCGTTATTTTGGGCCCTTACAGGTCCGAATCGAGGGGGTTTTTATGAAGAGGCAAAGGGGCGCAGGCAAGTCAAAAGGTGAGTTGGAGCAGGAGGACAAAGCGAAAGGACATTCTTTCAATGAGGACGGCGATTCTTCCGAAGTGCCGCAAGCTCCTTCGACTCCTAAATTTCGGGGAAATCAGAGAGGGTTTGGCAAGAATCAAGGAAAGGAATCAACAGATCGCAGTGCGCCTCACGGTACTCGCGCAGAAGGTGCGGAACGCGGTAGCAGCTTCTGAAGTTGAAAATCAGCCACCATATTCGGTGAGGAACGGCATGGTTGTGTGCACTTCCGGAGATTTCAAAACCTAATCTAAGCGTCTCTAACCTGGAAAAATGTGAGCCATCTTATATTTTATTTTTTACTTTATTAGCTCCATACTTCCTAATTAGTGGCAGTTATAGCGTTTACTGATGGTATCCTTGAGATCTGGA
>CAZBOX010000221.1:0-10575 GCA_964493595.1 uncultured Candidatus Obscuribacterales bacterium
CATCGTGGCATGAGGACGGCCGTGTAAATGAAGTGCGCTACCCTTGGCGACAAGCCCAACCAGAGACAGGTTGCGCTGAGAATCGCCGCAAGTGTAGCTCTTGCGTGAGCAGACATAGTCTCATCGAATCCTTTCTGGTTCGGGCTTGGTTGCTCAAAATGATGTTTGTTCGGGGCTAATGGCTATCTGCCGCTTTTCCAGTTGTTGCCTTCCTGTTTGACGACATGACTGAGATAGTCGTTTCCATCAGTCCAGAGCGCATGCTCGAATGCCATCTGGTAGCGTCGCATGTCGCGTTGCTGCTCGCGCTTCTTTCCGAATGTCGGCAGAGAAAACCAGGTCAGTTCGTTGCGTTTCTGCCTTGTGTCCTTCGCGGAGGTGATGCCTGTTAGGCCAGTGGTGTCGACTCTGTCAATGATGTCGTTGCTGCCAATGATGCGTAGCTCCTTCAGCTGCGCGAGCAGTACAGCAGAAACAACTCCTTCGAATTCTGAGTAACACCTTGCGCAGCGATAATGAAACATGATCGAATCGTTCTTTTTCTGAAGGCGAAGCCACTTCGACTTCTTCTTTACTGGACGGTTGCACTTGGGGCACGCGAGCTTTGCAGCGAACTCGTCGTTTGGATTCATGCGGTCTTCCTTCCTGTTTCTTGCAGGCGGATTAGAGTCGACTCTTGCTAGCGCGGCACGAGCAGATTTACAGCACTTTGATTGCTGCGTTGCGATTGCTTGAATGGGTTTGCGTGAGTTTTTCTCTGGGTCGGTTGCCGTGCTTTAGGACGGGAAATTTAGGTTGTAATTATTGGTATCAATGGTGATGGCAGCAACGCAAGAAAATGTTCTGTCGTCTTTGCATACAGAAATTTTGGAAAGCCAATGACGTCAAACGACAGTTCGATTGAAAATCATGATTATGGGCGACTATGATGGCTTACCCAAAAAAGAAGTTCCTTTTCTTCCTCTTCGTCTACCTTTGATTAAATGTCATGAAATCTTGGTTCGTGAAAGAATGAAGTTTTCGCGCACCTTGTGCTGGCACGGGTTAACCAGCATGCCAGATGCATTTCGTTCAGATAGGAAAGATTTCCCCAGCAGCGCGATTCATTGCAAGTCTTGCCCCAAGGGGTAACAGTTGCGCTACCTTGCTCGTCGAGTTGGCGGTTTGCACGGCTGGCGCTCCTGTTTCTGGTCTGGTTCAACCACTGTTGGCGCATCAGCTATCAACGCTCGATGTCACGACATAGAGCAAAGCAAGCACCATAGATGCTTGCTTTGCCAGCGCAAAAGTTGTCGGAAAAGTCTTTAGATAAGCCGAACTGCCTGATTTAGAAAAGTGTGGATTGCAGACTGAGTCGTGGTACTTTAGCCACTGCTTGTGACTGATGCGCATTTTTTGAAGGCGGTTTCATTACACTAAGCGAAATGTGTTCGGAAGCGTTCTCTCCGATGGAAAAGTCTTGTGGTAAGTATTGATATGTGCTTTCGGATGGAGCAGATACTGAAGCAAAGATTTCGTTGAATCCCGTATCTGTCATGTTCAATTCGAAGTCTGCCGGTGATGCACTATCTGCCGAATTGGCAGGGAAGTCCGAAGATGACCCACTCTTATACATAGAGACCTACTTTTTTAGTAATCGTGAAGCACTAATGGGTGGCTAATTGCCACCATGACTTTACGTTTCATGGGTGAAAAAGAACGGACTGTTTTGTGAATAATTTGTTTTCTAAACCGGCAAGCATTCGAGAATTGAAAAATGACCATGAAGGTAAGGAACTCTTCGGGTCTTTCTAGTCTTTCAGGAAATGTGTCGCGGCAGGTGCTACCAGAAAACCACCTACAATACTCAAGGGTATTTTGTATCTGGGCGCGAGCAATCCGATCCCTGCCAATCCTCCTGTAAAGGCTAGGTCTCGACCGGTGGCAGCCATCGTTTCTGGACATGGATTCGAGAGCAAATTTGTAAGGTCTGCGGCTTGATCTATGTAGCCTCGTGTTATTGGGTTCTTGCCCAGTAGCTCATCAGTCAAAGTGTTCTGATTTCCGACTCTAACATCTCCCTTGTTATCTACCTGCATTCCGACGTTGATGTTTGAAGACGACATCATTAACCACCTGACTGGTGCGGGCAGTGGGTTGTCTAAAGTGAATATGTAAGTGTGGCGACCGTTTCCATCCTCTTGATCTGTAATGCTATGCAGATTCGATGTGAGAGCTTGACCAAGCGCCCGCATCTTTAGAGAAACGCCTTGAATGTCTTCGAGCTTTGGCTTTCCCTTCTCACTGCCTAGATCGAATTTGACATCACTTAACTCCATCGATTCGATGTTGCCGATCCCAAACTTTTGGTTTAAGGTCAGTACACTCGGCTCATTAGTATCGAGTTCGATCTTGTTTCCTTTCTTCGACAGCTCAGTGCTGTTTTCAATAAATGCACTGACCGGATGATGTATTTGCGTTCCTAACTTGTTCTCGACATCTTCGAGGATTTTTGACGGGTAGATAGAGCCATCCGGGAGTATTGACACGTGTGTGTACAGATTTGCCACATCATCTGCAATTCCGTCGGGACCCCGTTTCTTAATATTGTCCAGAACGCTCTGAAGAGGATTTGTCCTCTCATCAATCAATTGCTTTGGGTCGTTTGATGGTGCTGCAAGTCCTTCTGCTTTTGGATGTTCCTTCAGGAAGGTCCAAATTTTGTCGTAGACATGAAATTTGTCTTCGGGCGTATGCCCGCTGTTTTTGAGTGTAATTTCCTCGACGGCTGTCCCGTTGCGCTTGTTCTGGAATAGTTGGGTGGTTGTGTCCCCTTCTTGCGTTACTGTTCCGCTTTCGGAGATGCCATTCTGTCTTTTCCAAAATTCGGTTGCAAAATGCGGTGTTTTGAATGTTGGAATTCCGATTTCCGTTAATATTGGCGGCACTCCTTGAAGTCCTTCAATCGGAATTACCTCGTCATCTGTGCCGTGCGTGCTGATTACCGAGACAGGGAATTCCGGTTTTGGCTCTTTGCCGCTCATGGCCGAACTGACTATACCTACAGCAGCTAGCTTGTCAGACATTTCGCTTGCAGCCAGGTAAGTCATCATTCCGCCACTCGAGTGCCCGATCATAAAGATGCGCTTTGGGTCGATTGTCAGTTGTGACTGGCTTCGGTCAATTACTTTGCGGAGAAAATCCAGGTCGTTCGCTCGACCGCCCGGCGGGACCAGTCCATTCGCGGCATCCCAAGCACTGAGGTCTTTTCTGTCAAACCATTTGGTGGCGCTAGGATAGGCGACTGCGAATCCTTCTTTATCGGCTTTTTCGTTCATGCCGGTGCGCTCGGCAAACTCCTTTCCATCGCCGCCCCGCCCGTGCAGCATTATGAGGAGTGGAATTGGCTTGGCTGCGTCATATCCCTTAGGGACGTGCAAGAGATAATGGCGTTCTTTGCCGTCTACCGTAATCGTCTGCTCATATTCTCCAGGAATGCCTTTCACATTGTCCGCTTCAGCATGCGTTGTTTCCTGCGTTGACTCGTTAGTTTTAGCTTGAGGTGTTTCTTTGTTTGCTGGTTGGGCTGTTTTTTGCCCTGTCGAGTGCGTTTTCGCCGGCGAAGCCGTTTGAGCTGCAGATGGCTTATTTACTTCCTTTCTAACTTCGTCGAACATCGGTTTGATCACATCGTGAATCCATTCAGGATTGTCCTCTGCGAACTTGGAGATTTCTGCGAGATTCTTAAATGCATCCGAGAAGACTAGTCCTGGCAGGGTATTCCCTGCACTGTTTGCGGTGGCTTGAAATATGCTGCTCGGTTGCGGAAATTTCAGTTCCCCATTCTCGATATTGACGGGAATCGGAATTGCAATGGTGTCCGGCATGGAAAGTATGCTGCGCAGTTCCACGGACAAAGGATTTTCCACATGAGCAGTGACTGCAGGCTGTGCTTTGGAATCGTAAGCAAGATCAAACTGCTTCATGCCCAGTTCTTTACCCGCGCCGAAAGCGGAGACCGTCAGCGATAAACCTTTAACATTCTGCAAGCTTTTCCCGTCCGGAGATACATTGAATGAGATGTGCTTTTCGATATTCAAACTATCGGCTGAGGCGTTTCCTTCCAAGATATCTCTCTCAATCGGGATAGTTTCTCTGTCCGCTCTCTCAATTTCTATGTGCTCTCCGTTGCGAGTTACTGTATCTGCATCGTTAGGTTGCTTTCCATCGATGGATGGCGATTGCTTTGGTTGTTGCTTCATTACCTCTGGAAAACTAAGGGCATCCGGCGATTTTTCCGTAGATGCGAAATCTGAGCGGCGAGCCATGTTATCTGCATCAGTGCTGTCTGCAAAAGAAGATATTGTCGTGCTCATGGATTACCTCGAGCAAAAACCTCTGTCGAATTGTTCTTCATAATATGGAATAGCTGTGTAAATTTCGTGCATCGTTGTGGCGCTCAGCGTTACACAGAAAATGCACGATTTATTCCGGATTTGTACCTGTGCCTCGCGTAGGATAACGGCATTGGAAGTTGCGCTGACGCCAACCAAATGGAATTGAAAGTGTGAAGGGGATGATACACCAGGGGCGGTTTCGACCGCCCCACCGGTGCGTTCTGGGCAGTACTTTTTGATGTGGTGACATTGTGGAATATTCAACGAACCAAAGTGTTTTTCAAACTAGTTCTTTTGTGAACGTTTCACGAAACGCACCTCAATCAGAGAATGTCTTGCATTCAGATGGAAAAGTTTCTCTGCGTTCAATAGCAGCTGCCCTGAATTCTCATGCGCCAACGCCGCTTCACGATCAGATATTCTTTCATATAAAGAAAGCGCTTGATGATGGGCAATTCGAGGATGTGCGTGAAGGTCGTTTGCCCTCGCTTCGACAAATGTCTTCAATTCTAGGCGTTTCGCGTGAGACTTTATCGAAAGCAATCTCAAAGCTGACCGGATATGGCTATCTGGCTGCCGAGGAGAGAAAGCATATTTATGTGCTTCCTCGAAATGATGCATCGACTCTGAAGAATTTAGATGCACTGCAACACGCCGAATTCGTTTGTGGAAAGCCAGGACCGGACGCTGAGAGTGATAGGGGTGAAAAGGGACAGCTTGATTTTCGTCCACCCTCAGATGATTCGGCACCGCCAGGTATCTACAGCAAGAACTATTTGACACACAAATATCTGAAGACACTTCGCAAGCAGTCAGCAAAGCGAGCGAGGTTGGATCCTGATTCGTGTGGACTTCTATCATTTAGAGAGGTTCTATGCGAGCAACTGCGACGCGACTCGGGTATCGAATGCAGCGCAGAGAATCTGGTGATCTTTTCTGATTTCAAAGCCGGCATTGACTTTATCGTGAGACTCACAGCGAAAGGAAGGTCTGCAGGTGTTCTGGAAAATCCAGGGCCGCAGGAATTGACGTCTATTTTGGAGCTCAATTCTTTGGCGATTGTGGAGATACCTGTGGATGAGCAAGGGATGAGAACTGACATTCTGAGTAACTACGGCGTTACTGACACCGTTTGTTTTGTTTCCCCCTCATTGCAGGATCCTCTAGGTGTGCGGCTCTCTTCCGAGCGAGCTGAATGTCTCATGGGCTGGGCTTCGGCCAGCAACTCGACCATTGTAGAATGCTCATCCTCACAAGGATTTCTTCGCGTTGGATCAACGCCTTCTCTCTGGAGAAAGAGCGCTGCGTATCAATCGGTTTTCGTATGGACCGTGGCTTCAGCACTGAAACCCTGGACCCAAATTTGCTGTGTCGCGTTTTCTGACAGCTTGGTTCAAGAAGCGCGTCGTTTAAAACTTATTGTCGGGGGTGATGTACCGATAAACGAGCAAATGGCTTTGCAAGACTTCATTCTTGATGGTGATTTGCTGCGCGCCCAGCGTCAAAGGGAGCTGGTCAATCTCGAGAAACGCCGGCGCCTCGGCCTTGCCTTTTCCCGTATTTTTAAGGGCGAAGTAAAGATTTGGCGTGGCAATTGCGGTCCTAAGCTTGTACTTGAATTAGAGAAACAGGTGAATGCAGATCTGATTTCTGAAGCATTGAAACATTGTGGAATGCCAGCAAAACTTCTGGACGAAACACGCCTGAGCGACCATTTGATGTGCGAACGTCGCATTGCTGTAGATCTCGACCTCGTCAATTTAGAATGTATGTCTAACAAACTGGAACAACTCGAGGTCGCTCTGGAAGCCGGCTAGAATTGCCGTGAGGCTTGTGCTTTCTGCACAAGGCGCACATCCTGTTTTGGCTAATAGAACTAAAAGTTTCAACTCGCAAAGAGAAATCCCGAAGCAATTGCTTCGGGATTCTCTTTTACTTAGCTTCGAGCGGTTCATTCATTCCTTAATGGTTTCCCACATCGGTCTACCCGTTCCTCGGGTTTGGTACAAACTCGTCGGTCCAGCCGTCTTTACTATCGGCTTTTCCTGCAAGTACATATTCGCTGCCATTTGCGTCGGTAACTCGTATCTCTCCATTATCCAAACCTTCCTCCCACGGCTTGGCGACTTTAACCGCATCTCTTCCGTCGCTGCCGGCATACCATTGGTTGCCGTCAGTTGTCCAGATGCTTCTGGTTCCTTGCCTATACTCCGTGTGTTTGCCGTCACCGTAGTCAGTTTTGACCACTGGGACTGTTTCGCCCTCCTTGGGTGGCCAGAATGTGACTTGATGCCCATCTTTGTCACTGTACGTCACAGAGTTGTGCTCTGCATCCACGTGCAAATCGGCGGCATTTATGTTTTCCGGTATATTCGGCAGGGGTTGATCCCTGAATTTGATCTCGTTGCCATTACGGGTGACACCATCCGGCATCGGCAATTCTTGCGGAAGCAGGTTGCTTAGATTAGTTTGATCCCCTTCTGCTGTGTTCGCTCCGAAAGAAATTTGCTCCCCAGCGTTGATTTTGTCTGGATCACCACCTACTCCGGCATGCCCTATTTGATTGACGATTGCCTGGATGTCTTGATTGCTAGGATTGGCGTTGCCGTTCAGTCGAGCTATATCTTTTCCAACATTCCATAGATTGTCGCCTTCTTGAACGTTGTAATTGATTTTATTATCCCGACCAACATTGTAGGAGCGCCCTTGCTTTCCACCTTCGCCAGGAATAGTCATTATGCTGGTGCCATCAGGATTAAGCTTGAATTGAACGGGACCCTCTTGAACGCCCGGAAGCTGTTTTTCATAGGTGATTTCGCCGACAGCTCCACGAAGCGGATCGGTGTTGACCGAGGCTCCTGGTGGAATTTCCAGTGCTTTTCCGTCCTGTATCACACCTGTCAATTGATTGTTTGCATCATAGCGAAGTTCGCGCTTCGGCAGAGGCTGTCCATTCGCGTCGACACCTTCTGTAGACGTAACTTGATTGTTTCCGTTCAGATTCGATGATGTGTACGCCGCATCTCCCACACGCGCTCTTGTTGTGACTTTTCTGCCGCCGCTCTCATCTAATGGCGCTGTTACGTTTTCTTGCCCCGTTACCATGTTGACAGTTACTGTCTCCTGCTTGCCTTGATTGCCAGGCAGACTGCCAGGGCGATCGTATTGCAAGACATGTAAATCGGCATCGTATGAGGCGGGTGTACTCGCTGAGCCGTTTGCATTCTCCGGGGCAATTTCTATTCCTATTTTGCTGTCGTTCGGGTTGTCGTCATTGAGAACTCCAACAATGTCGATGCCCGGTATAAAGCCACTATCTTGAAGAGATTGATTGAGCCTTTCCGTACCGGTTTTCTTGGCTTCTGCGCTAGCACCCGGTCCATAAGCCTCTGCTGCGGCTGTTGCTGTGCCGTTGTCTCGGCCTGCTTTTGTATCGAGTCTTGCTCCGAAATCTTCTGCGGGACTGCGAGTGGTCATGTGACTTACTCCTATTAGTAAAACTTCGACGGAAGGGTTGGGGTATGTGCGCATCATATAGATCGCTTACGGAACAAATCCGGACCGATTTGTGCATATTTTGTGTACGGCCGTTTGTCGAACCTTTATATGGTGCGACGCGTTGCCGGGGTGCTGTCCGCTTACTCAAAAAATTCACAAATCATTCCGAAGATTGTCGGATTCTCGCGCATAAACTGCCACCATATTCGCTTCAACCGAGCCAGGCAAGAATGAGATTCCTGACTCCATCTAGTTGATAAGAATTAAGTCCTAGAAGTGCAGAGGAGAACTATATATGAGCGGATCGAGAGAGGGTGGAAGAGACGGTGGAACAAATGCGTCGGGTGATGGAAGAAGCAATGAACAAGCAAGAGGCGGGCACGCCGAAGGCTCTCACGATAATCTAAACGACAGTCGTTTTGGCGCCCCGCGAAATGCCGCTAGATCCGAAAACACCAATCAAAACTCTGAGCAAGGCAACCAGGGTAATGAGAGAGGTAATGAAGGCGGCGGCGAAAACGGCTCTGAAAATCCACCTGTTCGCGATCCTGTTTGCGATGAAGCTATACCGCGCCCGCCGCGGCGAGATAACAGCTCGGACAGTAGGCGTGGCAGTGATTATGTATGGCCGATTCCCGAGAATAATCCACCAGTCTCGAGAGTAAGCGCCAGTGGAGGATACAACACGCAGATTCGTCCAGGCGGTTCTTCTAGTCGGCAAGAGCAGATTGTCGGAGTCAGTGGCGGAGGCTCCGTCCTTCCTGTGCTGATCATCGGCCCGTAAGAAGATCTTGTGTCAGCTTCTGGTGCGCATTGCATAAACAGAAAATACACAAATTATTCCGGACTCTTTGCGCTTTGTTCAATAGTCTGGAAGGACGCGATCTTATAACTTCAGGAAACATGCGCGATGCCACCCTTTGATGGAAACTTATTGCAGATGCAGCCGGGGATGAGTCCTCTTATGGGTGATCTTGCCAGTGCTGCATGGCAGCTTCCTTTTGGCGACAGACTACCGGCGCTGGAGCCGTCTCAGCTCGCCTTCGGTGACATATTTCAGCAGCTGGGTGTCGCTGGTGCTGGTGATAAAACGCCCGCCGAGCTCGAAGAGGTCTTTAAAGGAGCCTCAAACCTGGAATTCTCATCGGCGTCGCAGAATCAGCGCGCAGGAAAGCAGCCGGACTTCTTTCTGAATGCGCAGGGCAAGCTGGTTAAAAATCCGAATGCCGAACCACTTAAACCCGGTCAGCCACTAAACATCGAGATACAGGGCAAGGCGGGAGACCTGGCGCCGGAACTGCAAGGGGCTGTTCAGTCAATTCTAGATATCTTCAACCGATTTCACCAGAATTTGCCGCTCTTTCCGAGAACTTGGCAGGAAGTGATGCAGATGTTGGCGCGGGCCGCTCAAACTGAATCAGCTCAAGATTCTGGTGGCGGCGATGCCGGTTCGATGCAGCGCGCTTCTTATGATGGTCCTTCCGGCGGCATGCCGGGCGGAGGTGGCGGTGGAGACGCTGGAGAAGGTGGAGGGTACGACAGCTCGGAACAATGTTTGGCCTTCGACAGTGCCGAATCGCCACCCGCAAATGTAGCTGCGGTTCCTTGGGACGGGCAGAGCAAAGGAGATATGAATCTTGCTACCCTGTCGGCGCAAGCCGCAGAGAAGGGGCGTAAGCTTTGGGCTGAAACTCCGTTTGCATACCTTTGCGAGAGTGGAAAAGTCGGTTGCGCGGCGTCAGTATCCAAGATCTTGCAGGAAGCCGGCTATTCATATGGAAATAGCGCCCTGGTTACAGGCCTTGCCGGCCAGCTTGCTGCCAACGGATGGACTCAGTCAACGGGAGCCAAGACGGCGCAACCAGGTGACGTGATCTATGCGGACGGTGGCGGCAAAGATCAGCACATCGGTATCGTGGGCGTTGATAAAAAAGGCAATAAGGTTATCTACAACAACCTTTCGTCGACAGGTGTCTGGACTGAGCAACCGTTTAACGCCTGCTCAATTGTCAGTGGTGGTTATGATCCTTGGGAAGTTCACGTTTTACACGCTCCCTTGGGTGAGACGAGGGTCTAAGAAGAATTTGCTCCTCTCGGTCAAGTCTTTTTTTCACGGACAGTAGTTTCCGCCAATTCTTGATCGTGCGGGAATAGCTAATCGGTCCAACAAAACATCTGTAAAGCGATAAAATGTTATTGTCTCTTGCGTTGGCATCTGGCAAATGACTTTTGCGCTCTCTAAAAACTTTGTGTTCTTTCTTGCTGCAGGTTGTCTTCTTGCCTGTCCAGTGGCGATGGGAAGAACGCTTGAGGAAACAGCAGAGTCGCTCTCCAAAAGTGGACATCGAGATGACGCTATTCGCGTGATCTCCGATGCAATCAAGCGATCGCCAAAAGTCGCCAGCCTCTATGCGGCTAGAGCAAAATATTGCATTGCATCCGAGAAATATGAACTGGGTCTCGACGACCTCAAAAAATCGGTTTTACTGGATCCTCATAAAGCTTGGGTCTACCGTATGATGGCTGATTGCGATGTAAATCTTGGAAGGTTCGATGCTGCAATAATCGATTTGAAAAAGGCAATTGCAATAGAACCTCATGATGAGTACTACAAGATGCTCGGGGAGGTTTTCTTTCAACTCAAGCGCTATGACGATGCGATTGAAAGTTTCACCAGAGGCATAGCGTTAAATAATAAAGG
>CAZBOX010000222.1:0-10535 GCA_964493595.1 uncultured Candidatus Obscuribacterales bacterium
GCAGCTTCTTTCGCTTCGCGTGCGGCGGCAAGTAGTTCGCCGGGGTCCTGGCAAGTTTCTGGCAATGCTGCAGCGCCCACGACTATAGTCTCCTGCGCCTCTATACCTTCAGGCAGTATTGACTGCGCTGTTATCGTTGAATGCAGACTGCGCGCAAATCTCAACGCATCAGCGCTGTCTGAAGAGCACAGAAGCACGGCGAATTCTCCATCCTTTACATGTGCTGCTACATCCAGAGGTGACATGAGAGAGCGAATTCTTTCGGCGATGCATTTGAATGTCTCTTTAGGAATCATCATCTCGACGCCGTTTTGCCTGATCGTAATCTCGAAGACTACGACGGCAAAGCTTGATTCAGACATTTGAAATTGCGCAAATTGTCTCAGAAGGAAGTAGCTGAAAGCGCCATATGTCGCCAGATAGGTGGCCGGATCAGTAAGCGCTGCCACCACCTGACCGAGCAGGCGCGCGTCGAATTGTGCAGGCGGCGGCAAAGTGCTGGCCTGAGTCTCCTTTGGCGAAAATGAGCAGAACCAATTTTGCGAATTTTCCAGATTGTAATTCGGAGGCTCTAGAAAGCCGAACTGTGGCGCTGGAAGCGGTGTCGTTTCGACCGTGATTGCTCCGATATCCACCGGCGTGTTTTCCTGCGATGCTGTTGTGATCACAGGAAAACTACCGGAGTGCCTCGGGGAAACCTCTTCTGCTGCGGCTTGGGATGTGTCCGTACAGGCGCCTTTGTAAATCGAGTCGATTGCCAGTTTGCCTTGAATCATCGCCACTTCCCTGCTTTCGCGAGTCCAGAGAGTGCTCGGGAAATCGCCATTAACTCGCTCGAAGGTCCATCGCGGACCGCCTTCGCCTATTGCAGGTGCGACCTTGATTACGAAGCCCAGCCCATTGGCTGGGTTCTTGAAAGGCAGAACCACAGGCTTACGCTGCATCGTGGCTTCGGTCAACATATAGCGCAAGTCCTCTGTATTTGGAACAGCATTCATCTCGGCGAGCTTTATAGATTGAGTTTGTGTGGCTTTAAAAGATTGCGATAGGGCCATAGCGGCGTGACCTCGTGAGCGCCAGGTGGGTGGACTTCAGGTTTTTCAAATTGGCCGCTATCAACAGTGCAAGGCTGCCCACCGCCTTGCCTTCGTGCTTCCAGTAAATCGTGCGAGCGTAAAGCAAATATGTAGAGGTGGGACTGAAGTGCAAAGGTTTTGTAAAGGGCGTAATCGTGCTTTCTAAATCCACCGCCACTGGTAGAGCAATTTGTCTTTGAGCCGAGCGCGCTTTATCACTGCTCTGCCGCTATTCGGCACAGCCAACTGTACTTCTATCTTGTCCGCACTGGCAATGCCTCTGCCTTTGCCTTCAGGGACAAAAACCTGTTCAATCCCATATTTAACCCGGATCATGTTTTCTCTGTCCGTCCACTCACACTGACCAAGCAAGATCACGTCGTCGG
Organism: uncultured Candidatus Obscuribacterales bacterium; assembly: GCA_964493595.1. Lineage (GTDB taxonomy): Bacteria > Cyanobacteriota > Vampirovibrionia > Obscuribacterales > Obscuribacteraceae > QKMZ01. The sequence goes on from CAZBOX010000222.1 coordinate 1,463, forward strand.
CATTTACGCGGGGCCTTTCCTTGTATGCGCAGACAGCTTTCCATCCTTTCTTCGGGTCTTTCTTCAAGTGCACAAAAACGTTCGAGTTGTAATCTAATTTGTCTCTGGTTGGAACCTGCGAGAAGCCGTAGCCAAGGCGGATGTAATCCCCTCTAAACATATCTCGAGGGTCGACAGGATCTGTAATGACCGTAATGGTTCTTCCTTCTGTCAGCGTCATCGCCGGTGGCAGTGCCAGGAATAAAACTGCGCTGGTTTGGAACGCACATGCACCGGCAAATAGTGCTTTGCGAGTGATCATCAGTGCATGCCCTCCAGGATGGTTCTTCTTCCTCTTTCCGTGACTGTGCCTACGGACATCAGTAAGACGCCGCCAATTACAAAAAATATTGATCTATCCATCATTGTGTAAAAGACATCAAAATAGCGCGCTATGACATCGATGACGAAAAAGACGAGAGCTATATTGACCATGGCTGCAGATTGAATGCGCATCAAGCCCGCATAGATGACAGCAGCGATACTTGCAATCAGTGCGACATTGCCGTAAAGCTGCGAATACTCAGGCGCTGAGCCAAGTATAAGGCTGCTGACAATGGCAACGCTGGCGCAGGCAGTCAGCTCTTCTATGAATTTTGGCGCTCGGCCTGCCACTACCAGCAGTGTCGTTAGGCAGATCGCCAGCAGCGCTTCCAGATCAGGTTTTTTGATTAATTCGGTTGAGTTTAAATTGCTGAAGGTGGCAATCAGCAGTGCTGCAAGAGTGCTGACAACGCCGCTGTAGAGGAAAGGTTGGGCAAGAAGAGGTTGCTTCTCACGGACCAGGAAGAAAGCGCCGGTGATGCTCAGACCGAAGAGCAGGAGCGGAAGGCAGCTGATGGGCGCCAGTATTGAAAGCATCCAGACGCTTGAGAAAATCAGAGCAATCCAGCTTACAGCGCGGCTCTTCATATGGAAGGCAAGCGCCAGAGAGGTGCCCAGGTATCCAATCAGGCTAGGGGCAAACGGTAAAAACAGACGTGCATCCCATGAGTAGTTGGAGAAAAGCCACATCCCGCCCAGGATAGCTGCCAGGCAACCGAGCGGTAGAGTGCTTGTCGCGAGCGCCGTTGCCAGAGTGCCAAGTGCCCATAACAAGATTCCCGCAGAGAAATTTGCCTCTAGATTGAAAATTTGCGCGACAAGCCAGATGGCGGCGCCGTAAAACAGCGAACCGAGCAGCAGCAGTGCCGCCCCGCTTTTGGGCTTATTGCCTGGCTGGAAGCGGAGTTTCCATCCGTAATAATTAGACAGCCCGAGGGCGCTCAAGATGGCCACGAGCTTGACCAAAACTGGTATCTGCTGCCAGTTGGCGGCTGTAAACAGGATGGTCCCCAGACCCACGAGCACCGCGCCGACGATGCTCAACGCTTGACTGACATTTGGTTTGTCGGATTGCAGCGGATATATTGCGGTCAAATTTTCCGCCAGATCTTTCCCGATCATGCCTTCTTGCTGCCAGCGAGCAATTTCTCCGACGACCAATTTTTGATGTTTTAGCGCAAGTTTTGACATCGTGCTTGTCTCTAGTTCCAGACCGGTCTAGACTACTGTCATCGTATTCAGTTCTGGACACCCGGCCGGGTGGGAACAAACACTTATCCAACCGCTCGGTTACTTATCCTCACGCCTCATGCAAGCCGATGCTAATATAGGTGGCGGCAAATCCAGTTTTCAGGGGTTATGGCGAAGATACTGCTTGTCGAAGACGACGCTGATCTGGGCGACCGCATCGTTCAGTGGCTCAAGCACGAGCATCACGTTGTAGAGTTGATTGCCGATGGTCAACAAGCTTCTGACTGTCTTGCTCACTGGAAGTATGATCTGATTGTGCTCGATTGGGGCTTGCCCAAGCGCAACGGCGTCGATGTCCTGCGCGACTTTCGCAACTCAGGCGGCGTTACTCCCGTGTTGATGCTCACGGGCAAGGGCAAGGTTGCCGAGAAAGAAGAGGGGCTCGATGCCGGAGCCGATGACTATCTCACCAAGCCATTCGATATAAAAGAACTCTCGGCCAGGCTTCGAGCCCTTCTCAGGCGGGTTCCTCAATTTACAACCAATACGATCGCCGTCGGTCCGGTTGAGCTCAACGTCGGTGGGCACACAGTTTTGGTTAATGGAAAAGAGATCCAGCTTGCTCCTCGAGAATTTGCAATGCTCGAATTCTTCATGAAACATGTAAATCAGGTGGTCAGTACGGATACGCTTCTCGAGCGTGTCTGGTCTTCGGAATCAACTGCATCCAGCGAAACGATATATACCTGTGTTCGCGCGGTCAGGAAAAAGCTGAAAGAGGCTGGAGCCGATGACTTTATTCGTACCGTTCACGGCATTGGATACAAGGTAGAGAACGTTTAGTATCTAAAGCGCGCTAATATTGTGCTGGCTGTTTCGGTTTTCAAAAACTCATGCGCTTGAATTTCAAGCTGTCGCAAAAAGGATTGATTCTCGTCCTCGTTCCAATTGTGTTCGAGTTGATTTTCGTCGTCTGTCTGGCGACTCTTTTGAAGCAAGCTGAAGAGGGCATGATCAAAGAGAATCATTCGCGCGCTGTCGTTACCATGGCGCATGATCTGCAGAAACTTTTTTATGATGCCGGCGCCGCGCTCTCTTTCTATCGAATGACGCGCGACGACTCATTCATGCGGCGCTACCATTCGACCGTTGACGTAAAGATCCCGACGCACTTGCAGAAGTGTTATGCCCTGATGAAAGACGAGCCTTATGAGCTGGAGTCTTACAAGAAAATGGAGCAAGCCACCCGCGGTGGTATTGAGGAGTTGGAGCGCTGTCGCGTTCGCCTGGAAGATGGAGTAAGGCAGTTCTTCATAGTCGAAAGTCGCTTATCCCTCGAGAAGTTGTTGCGCGTGGTTGATGATTTGATTCAGAAAGAGCGCGAGGTTCAGGATAAAGCTCCTGCCGCACAGACAGCGGCTCGGCGCACTGTGGTGTACTTCTTGTTCGCCGGCGTGGCCTTCAGCGTTTTGCTTGGAATTGTGCTGGCGATGTTTTTCAACTCGGACATCATCAATCGCGTAAAAACAATGATGGTCAATGCACGTCGCGTGGTGAAGCACGAGCCTCTGCTGCCGCGCGTTTCCGGGCAGGACGAAATCGCCCAGCTCGACAATGTCTTTCACGAGATGTCTGATGCGCTCGAAGAGGCTTCTCGCTATAAGCAGGAAATGCTAGCCATGGTAAGCCACGATCTGCGCAGTCCTCTGATGTCCGTGCAGGTGTCGCTTGCCCTGCTTAACTCGGGTGCTCTGGGAGATTTGCCCAAACCTGCATCAAAAGAAGTTTCGGTGGCAGAAAAGAATGCCAGCCGTCTGATCAAGATGATCAACGATTTGCTGGATATTGAAAGGCTCGAGTCCGGGCGTTTCGAATTAGATCTGAAAGAAGGAGATCTTCTGGAAGTTATTGATCGTGCGGTAGCTTCAATAGACTCTCTGGCGCGCTTGAAGAATGTTGTCGTAAAGACTTCGGACGAGAGCGTTAGTGCTGTTTTTGATGCGGATCGTATCGAGCAAGTTCTCATAAATATACTTTCCAATGCGGTCAAATTCTCTCCAGAAGGCGGGGAGATCGCAGTTAGCCTGGCAAGGCGGAGGCAGGCGGCAGAAATTCGCATAAGTGATCGTGGTCCCGGTATTGCCCCGGACAAACGCGACATCATTTTTGAGCGGTTTCGCCAGACCGGTGCTGATAAGGACATAGAGAAGTCCGGCAGCGGGCTTGGTTTGGCGATTGCTAAAGCGCTTATCAGTGAGCATAGCGGAGCGATCACAGTAGAAGATAATCAGCCCTGTGGAACAGTTTTTGTTGTGAGTCTGCCTCTAAATCCCTCGGAATCATCGGTTTCCGCTTCCTGATTCAGCCGGCTCAAAAAAGGGCTTCAGAAGCCCTCGCTTGCCTTTGTCACTTTTGGGCCACAATCTGCATTTATATTGACCATGCGCATTTGCGTCCCTCTGACGATTAATCTGATGGTCCCTAAGCCTTCCGCAGACGGTCCCATCTTCTAGAAAGCTCACCGCAGTGCCCGCGGAAGAAGCAAGCGGCTCCGGGTTAAAAATTTTGAGCAACCCTCTGGCTTTCCTCAGGAAATGATCAGAATTGCCGCGTACGATTAAAACGTCGAGCAGCTTACCAAACAAATGTAAAAGGCGGCATAAACCCCTCTTTGCCGCAGCTATACGCCCCCTGGAGGAGACACGCGATGTCTGTTCTTGATGCCAATTTTGGTTCCAGCCCTGAATTTTCTTCGAAGACAACCAACAGTTGGGCGGATCACGCCCGCACCGGCATTTTCTCTGAGAGAGTCGATCTCAGAGGAAAGACAGTTGCGGAGCCTGCCTGGCTTGGTGGTATGTCGATTGAAGAGTCGCTGTTTAAGCCTGAAATCTGGTCTTTCAAAAAGGAGCGCGACACTGGTTTTCTTGCAAATTCCTCGGAAGAAAGCCAGGCGGCCAGGCAATTGTACGACCATATGCCACAGGACAAGCGGGCTCAGCTCGATAAAGAAATGGCACAGTACGAGAAGCAGAGCAGGGAGCGCAGTGTGATGATTGGCATCAACATAAGAATGCCGGAGCCCGGACCGGCTATGAAAGCCTTCGAGAAGGAAGTTGAGGGTGTTGTAAAAAGCGCTAATCAGTTGGTCGATTCAAAGATGTCTTCTTTCGAAAAGGAGCTGTTGAATAGCGAAAGGCAGAAGTATCAAGAAGAAATCGAGCGGCATAAGTTTGATGCTAATGTCAACTTTCGGCTTCCTGAGCCAGGCCGGATGATGCAAGAGCATAGTCGGCGCGTGCGTGAGGCGATTTCCAGAATTGCCGCTCAGCCCGAACGCTCGCAAGAGTTGGGCGTCAGGAAAGACAGGAATGATCAGCATGTAACCAGCGAAACCTTGCCTGCTCTCAAGCCCAATGAAAGTGTCTGGTCCAAGTTGGGCTTTGCCAGTCCGGACGTTCTCGCCTTTGATCAAGAAGCGCCATCCCGCGCCGAAAGCAAGCTCGGCAAGTTCTGGGAAGACATAAAAGATATGTTCGGGCAGAGCGACACTGTCAACGATCGCTTGAAGAAAGCCGTGGAGAGCAAGCTCACTGCTGAAGAAAAGACTGATTTGGCCAAACAAGAAAGGGCGTTTCACAAAAAGCAGATGGAGAGTTTACGCGGTGGTCTGGGTTGGGGACTGTCGGCTCCCGATCTGGGCGATTATCCTCTGATCGGCAAGCGCGATCAGATGCTGAGGGACGCGGAACAGGAAATCTGTAAGCAAGTGCGCCATGGGATGTCAGCGCCGCAGAAGGCGGAGCTCGATGTGCAGTTCATGCAGTACGCTGAAGCAATGCGCGCTTACCGAGAATCGTCTGTTTTCAAACTTCGGCCCCAGCCGGGAAAGGCGATTCAAAATTTCTATCAGCGTGTCGCCGAAGCAGTAGAAGACTATGACAGAAAATGTCTATAATTCTTCTGGCGAGTGGCGGGGCATGATTTTTGGCAAAACTGCTGGTAGTTGAAGACGACAAAGAACTTGCCGCCCTGGTTGTGGGCGCGTTGCAAGATGCACATTATGTAGTCGATGTCGTGCATAACAGCAAAGACGCGAATGCTTACGTGCAGTCGGTCACCTATGATCTTTTGGTTCTTGATTGGGAATTGCCTGACGGTACTGGGCTGGATATTTGTCTTGAATACCGGCGCAATAAGGGCACAGGGGGCGTGCTTTTCCTCACCGGGCGCTCGCAGATGAATGACAAGGTGACCGGTCTTGAATCCGGCGCCGATGATTATCTGACCAAACCTTTCGATATGCGGGAATTGCTGTCTCGCGTCAGAGCCATCTTGAGACGCCCCCCTGTGGTCGGCTATAAGACGATTCAGGTGCGAGACATAGAATTGGACCCTGTTGAACATACGGTTAAAATGGCGGGCTCAGAGCTCAAGCTTTACCCGAAGGAATTTTCGTTGTTGCAGCTTTTCATGCTGCATCCAAAACAGGTTTTTTCTGCCGATGACTTGCTCGACAGGGTCTGGCCGACCGATTCGGAAGCGTCTATAGAGACAGTGAGGCAGACGATTCTTCGCCTGCGCCAGAAAGTCGAGCGCGACAGTCAAGCCCCGCTCATCCAGACGGTTCGCGGTTTTGGCTACCGCCTCGACCCCTAGCTGCTTCTAGCGGTCTTTCAGTTCGAAACCGCTATCGGTCTTCTCCAGAGGAAGAAATTCCTCGCTGACGACGTCGTAAATGTAAACGATGCCGGTTTCGATTTCGTAAGTCCAGGCGTGCAGTTCTATTTCTCGCTTCATCACGCGTTTGGCGATGCACGGCAAGCTTCGCAAATGCTCGATTTGCACCAGCACATTTTCCTGGATAGCAATATCCAGCGCTTTGTTGAAATCGAGACCTTCGTACTTCTCGTCGATCAGTTGTTTAGTGTCCTGGGCGTGGCGCAGCCAGTGGGAAACTGCCGGTAAATCCGACACTGCTTCCGGCTTTAGCAGCCCCTTGATGGCGCCGCACTGAGAATGTCCGCAGACGACGATGTCTTTCACGTTCAGGGCATTGATTGCGTATTCGATGGACGCTTCCTCCCCGCTCCATTCGCCATAAGGAGGCACTATATTGCCGGCGTTGCGAATGACGAATAAATCGCCCGGGGCAGTGGAGGTGATCAGATTCGGATCTACTCGCGAGTCGGAACAGGTAATGAAAATGGCATCCGGACTTTGCCCCTTGCTTAGATGCTCGAAAAAATCCTGATTGATCGGATGAATTTCCGATTGAAAATGGTGCAGTCCGTGCAGAAGTTTTTCCATTTTGTCCCCTTTAACTCAGAGCCTTACGCAGGCGAAACCAGAATCTGCTTCCGGGATTCTCGCCATCTTTGCCGTCTTTGCTTTCTACGCCGATGGAGCCGCCGTGAAGCTCAACGATTGATTTGCAGATTGCCAGACCCAGACCAAAGCCTTTTGCCCGGTCTCGAGTCGGTTTTGCCTGTCTGTACTTTTCAAAAATCTGGGCTTGCATTCGCGCCGGTACCCCTGGTCCTTCATCAAGTATAGATACTTCCACAAATTCACCCGCGTCCTTTGCGCTGATTAGAACCTTCGAATTTTCTGGCGAGAATTTGATAGCGTTCGAAATCAGGTTGGTGAGTACATTGCCTATGTAGAGCGCATCTGCCTCGATTTTGGAATCTGTTGGGGAGGTTTGCAAGTCCACTTTGTGTGCCTCTGCGAATTGCGCGGTAGAATCGATCGACTGCGAAATCAGATCGCTCAGTTTGACAGCGGATATGCTTAGCTCGAGGTTGCCGGATTCGAGTTTTTCTATCTCGACGAGCTTGTTGACGAGCGCCAGCAGCTTGTCTACGTTCTTCTCTGCGGTATTCAATTTGTCGTCGACTTCTTCAGGAATCTCGCCATATCTGCCTCGCTGCACAAGTTGCAGAATCCCGTTGATAGATGAAAGTGGTGTCCGTATATCGTGGCTGACCATTGCGTAGAAGTCACGTTTCATCTGCTCGAGGCGGAAACGCTCACTTATGTCTTTGATTGTGGCGAGGTATCGCACGCCTTCGGGGCTGTCGAAGCGGGTTGTCGAAACCTCTGCAGGAATGAGTTCACTTTGAGAAGACAGCGCTTCTAGCTGGAGGGACTTGCCTATCTCGCCGGTAATCAGCTTATTGAGAAAGTCCGCTGCACTGCTATTCTTGTCGTTGTCGGAAAAAAGCACAGTGAGAGGTTTGCCGTTGATTTCTTCGCGGCTGTACAGGAATGTTTTTTCAGCTGTTGTGTTGAAAGATTGGATGATGCCTCTGTCGTCAGTGACGACCACCGCCAGAGGAATATTTTCGATCACTCGGTCCAGTCGGTCTTTGCCTGCCTGCAGTTGATCGAGCATTTCATGCTCTTTGACTTGTGCGGCGGTCAGAGCGTTTGCCATTTCGTGGAAAACTTTGTCTACTTCCCCGATTTCGTCATTGCCATCGAGCGGCGCGTGCAAAAGTTCTTTGCGGGCAAATCTAGACGCATTCGACTTGAGTACGGATAGTTGGCTGACTGTGCCGCGCAAAAAGAAGACGCCCAGTAATATTGCTATGAAAGCGCTGAAAGTCACCGCAAGGTCCATAGAGCGCTGCATCTCCGCCCGCGTTTGATACTCAATGCTGCTTTCCGGAGAGAGCTTTGCTTGCTGCGCTTCTCCAATTCTTCTTAAGAGAGTCATGAAGCGAAGTGCGGAATTCTTGAATTTGTTGTTCTCTTCAACGCCCGTGAAAAGAGAGAAAGCTTGCGCATCCCCGCGGTCGATTTTTGCGTGCCAGGACTCGAAAGCGCGCGTATACGCTCGACCGGTTTCGCGCAGAGTTTCGGCGGTTTTGGGCTCTTTGGCGTCACGCTCGAGCCGGTCCGCCAGATCGCCAATCTGGGTCTTCAGTTTTTGAATGTATGAGTCTCGCGACCTGCTTCTGTCGCCGCCGCCGTATGCGCTGAAGGTGACGAGTGCGTTAAAAGAGTCGAAACCGCTCAAGAAAAGCGCGTTCACCAGGCTGACAATCTCTCTTCTTGCGTCAGCTTTGCGCGCTTGCGCCTCGGTAGCCGCCAGTTGGCGTTTTAGCTCAACATAGCAGCCGGCTTGCACCACGAGCGGCAAGACAAGAATGATGATGCCTTTATGCGCTAACTTCAGCTGTGGCAGCCGAAACTTTTTCGTCTGCTGATTCACAACAACTCCTGAGCAGGAAGAATTTGTAAGGTCGCCGAAGGTATCTGGTACTGGATTTTACCATCTTGACTTGGATGGGTGCGGCAGTGCAGCTGGTTGTTCGCACTAGTATTTTTTCGAAAGCGTACTAGTTTCCCTCTACCTTTCGTTTCATCTGTCCCAAGACTAGTTTCGCGCGTTGAGTTTTGAAGTTCGCGTCTTTCTCGAGATCGCCCGCAAACTTTCCATTTGAGCGTTTCCAACCCACTGTCTCGATTGCTAGTTTGAAAGCGTGTTTTTTTCTCTCATTCGCTGCGTTGG
>CAZBOX010000223.1:0-10503 GCA_964493595.1 uncultured Candidatus Obscuribacterales bacterium
AAGCCCGCCAAAGTGAGCTTGCCGCTACAACTGATACTGAAAATAAACTGCCTCGGCCAAACGACGTCGCTTTCTTTACTCACGGTATAAGAACTGCAGCAGTAAGCTCTGACCTTTATGCGCTTTCTTTGCAGCTAACCAACGGACATTCGGTGGTCAATGTTGATTGGAAGTCTATTCCACCTTCCGAGGAAACAACATTGGATATGGAACAAAAGTACAATGACGAGCGCAAACGAGCTGCTGAATCTTATCCCCGCTTTGAAAAACTGATCGATGAAACGATAAAGCATGCCGGAGCCGATCAAACAACAATTATCGCCTTCAGCCATGGTGCGATGTTTAACACGAAATATCTGCAGCACCGCAAGGAGACGAATTCTGAGCAGTTGAACCACGTGATCTTCTCGCATCCTGATGTTCCTTGCCGCAGTCTGCCCCAACCCGGACCGGACGGTAAAATTCCTTCTGAAAATCGTATCTTTGCTTGTGTCGCAAAACAAACACATGTGATTGGCTCTACCAAAGACATGGCAATGACTGGGGCGGCAAAGAATGACGAGCCTCGTGTGGAAGGACAGTGGACTCTGACGCATTATTTAAAAGGGACTGATGAAGCCTATGCTCGAATCGGAAACGGTGCAAAGATCAGTCGCAATCTCGTAGAGGGCTCGGGAGGCACCTATGTGATTGAAACGCAGAAAGGAGAAAAACGCGACCTTATGTGTCACTTTATCAATATGGAGAGCATCGGCGAATTGATGAACGGAACTCCAAAATCTAGAGTGGCAGCTGGTATGACTGCAGAAAAGTAGAGTATTCTGAAAATTTTGAGAGCGCTGAAACTACTGAAAGCATCGAAAGTTTTTGAAAGAACCAAAAGAACCAAAGTACCAAAGAACCAAAGAACCAAAAAGTACCAAAAGAATTGAATTTTTGAAATGCCGGCTAGAAGCCGGCGCTCCGGCCTTTATCGGCGCTCCGGCCTTTATCGGCGCTCCGGCCATTGGGAAAAGTTATTTTCACAAGGGTGCCTTTTTTTTCTCCTGGATCGAGCAATTCCACTTTGGCTCGATGAGAACTCGCGATTTCCTGGACAATTGCCAGACCTAAACCGGTGCCGTTGACTTTTGTGCCTAGGACGCGATAAAAGCGCTCAAAAACTCGTTTTCGTTCTTGAGCAGGTATGCCTGGACCGGAGTCTTGTATAGTCACTACTGGCGGTGGTCCAGCCTTGACGGTCACATTCACGACTCCTCCATCGGGAGTGTAAGTGACTGCATTATTGACGACATTACTGAGCATCTCGCGCAATTCTGCTTTATCGCCGAGCACGATACTTCGAGTAGAAGAGGGGTGGAAGAATAATTCGATTCTTTTGTTTGCCGCTTGTCTTATTAGGTCTGCTGTTACTTCTGAAGATAGATCATTAAGCTCGACGAGGTCGTGCGGCTGAGCCCGGCGCTCTGACGCGCGAGCCAGAATAAGCAAGCCTCCAACCAGCTCTGCAATTCTATCCGTGCCGGCGTCAATCTGATTGAGTACGTCTCTAAAACTTCCATTTGCGATTCGTCGCCCGTATTCGATATATGCGCGCAGACCTGCTACCGGTGTTCTTAGTTGATGCGCAGCATTGGCAACGAATCGTTTTTGTTCTTCCATGTGTTCATCGATTCTTCCAAAGAGGCTGTTGATTGCATCAACAATCGGAACTACTTCTTTGGGAGTATTCTCATTCTTGATTGGAGTGAGATCTGACTGCGATCTTTGTTGAATTTCTTCACTCAATTCAATAAGAGGTCGTAAGCCATCTTTCACGCCATAACTGACTGCAGCTACGCTCAGTAAGCCGAGGATCATTTGTGGCACAACGATGCTGAGAAAGATCTTGTGAATCAGTTCATTTCTTGCGTTCAAAGTACGTGCAACCTGAACAATAACCAGTTTCTGAGAATCTTGCCTGAGCGGCATTCTAATTCTGGCAATTCGTACATCGTGTCCATTGACTACAGCATTACGGAAGGCTGGGATATCGGTATTTACGTCATGCAAAGGCATGGGAAGAATTGCATCTCCAGCCAGTCGAACTTTATCAGTATTCAAAATTTGATAAAAGAAATTATCCGTGTCATTATGCTTCAAGACCGCCTGAACTGCATCCGGTAAATCAGCAACGATGCCCTTTCTGTCTTCGGTCAGTCGAGCAGCTACAGCATGAGCTGCATTCAGCAATTCTTTGTCGTATGAATCGTTGGCAAACCAGGCTGCCAGGTTGTATGCGACAAAACCTGTCAATACAAACATTATGCACAGCGGCACCAACAAGACTTTTAGAAGTTTTCGGCTGATTGAATGTTTTGTATTCATCTGCAATTCAATTGAATGTGTAACCAAGATTTCTTATCGTTTTGATCGAGACTCCTGATTTTTTCAATTTCTTCCGCAGCCTATGTACGGCTATATCGAGTGCATTATTTGTAATTTCCTTGTCCCAGCTGCTGAGTTGTTCCATCAATTGTTCTTTATGAATCAGCAAATTGCGTTGACGAACCAAAACTTCCAGCACAGCAAGTTCGCGCTTCGTCAGAGTGACCAATTCTTCGTTTATATGAGCGGTGCGTTTCACCGTGTTAAAGTGCAAGTTTTTGATTGACACTATTTCTTGATTGCCCCACGACAGACGAATCAAGGCTCGTACTCGCGCTTCCAATTCATTCATGTGAAAAGGCTTCGTCAGATAGTCATTGGCGCCGGCGTCCAGACCAATAACACGGTCGCTGACTTGATCGCGCGCGCTCAAAATAAGCACTGGAACATTGTTTTTCCTGCTTCTGAGCTTTTTCAATACATCAATGCCGTCAATGCCGGGCAAGCAAAGGTCTAGAACTACTAGATCGTACTGAGTCGTGGCAAGAGAGATGTCCGCAGCGATACCGTCTTCCGCATGATCAACCATGTAACCACTGTCTTTGAGAACAAGTGATAATCCATTGGCCAGAAAACTATCGTCTTCAACTAAAAGTATCCGCATGTGAGTTCGCCTCCATATCCTATTCTACGGTGTTTTCGACCCACTTGGCGTTCTGGAAAGACATAGGAAAGATTGATTAAATCTGCGTCTTACAGCGCTTCGTTGCTGAGAGTAAACTTTAAAAAACGAGCAGTAGTCACGCTGTTAAGCGGATTTTGAAACGTTTACGAAAATTTCGCAGTATAGACTGGGATTATGTTGTACCGCAGAAAACGTGCATCGCGTGCGCGTTTTACCTATGTTGCGGGATGTGAGGTAGCAAATGAACATACTGTCTTATAGAGGTCCGGCAACGCCGGGCGGCGTTTCTGCTACGCTTTCACGCGTGATCGATCAAACTTCGCAAGCCCAGAATTGGTGGTTCTTGCATGGTTGTGGTTTGCGCAAGAAGAGCGGAAAGCTTGCCCCTGCTGACGAAGTCTGTCAAATTCCTTTCAAAATAATCGAAGGTCATTATCGCTACTGCAACAACTTTCTCTGGCCGATTTTGCATGATTTACCTCAATACGCTCATTTTGATGAGTTGGAAAGGCAAATGTATTTGCAGCTTAATACTGCTGTCTCCTGGAATGTTCTACATACATTTCAAAAGGGCTCGGATGAGCGCGTTTTTGTAAACGACTATCAGCTGGCTATGTGTCCAAGGTCGTTTTCTGAAGTCTCATCTGCTCGTGTAGATCTCTTCTGGCATATTCCCTGGCCTCGATCGGTTGACGAAAAGTTCGTACCGTATTTGACTGAGATAGCTAACGGAATTCTCGGCTCATCGAGGATAGGTTTTCACACTGAAGAGTACACCGCTAATTTCCTTATGTTTGTTGATCGCTATTTGGCGGACAGCAAAGTTGATTTCAAGACGAACACTATATTGCGTGAGGACGGCGGTATTGTATCTGTCGTTGCTCATCCGTTGGGCTTGGACTCTGATTTTTGGCTAAAGAAAGTAGCTGACGAGAGTCCTATTTGTCGAGAAATCGATTTGACTCGAATTGTCAAATTTCCTTTTGTCCTATCGGTTGACAGGGCCGACTATACCAAAGGTGTTCTGCAAAGACTGGAAGGGATTGAACATTTTTTTCAAGCAAATCCCACAAAAGTCGCAATGGTAACTTTCATTCAAATCTGTCAGAAGACACGCGGTGGTCTTCCAGCCTTTGATGAATACTGGCAAGAATGCAGAACTCAGGCAGAAGCGATTAATGCTCGCTGGCAGATCGGAAACTGGCAGCCCATAGTTTGGGTCGATGCACCGATCTCTGCCAATGTTTTAGCGTGGCTGTATCGTCGTGCCAATGCGATGCTTGTAACTCCATTGCGGGATGGTTTAAATCTGACTGCTAAAGAATTTTCTTTGTGTTCCGAAGTAGGTGTTCTTATACTTTCTGCTCATGCGGGCGTCTGGACGGAGCTGTCGGACGATGTTTTGACGCTGGTGAATCTGCGTCCCGAGAGTATTTCAGAGCAAATCTCCAATGCACTGGCAATGCCTCGCAAGACTCGCAGAGAGAAGATGGCACGCCTGAAGAAGGCGGTCATGTCTAATTCTTTGGCTCATTGGTGGAAGAATTTTGGTGGCGTTCTGCGCGCGGAAGGCAAGATTATTCCGCTTACAACGAAGATTCACCATTCTGTCAAAAAAGAAAGATGGCTGGCTCGCTAATTGAAATTGCTGCCAAATACCGCGGTGCATGGCCTTCTTCGGCTGAGCATGTTGGAAAGATAGCGGAAAGATGCTTGGAATATAGTTGATTTAGCGTTGTTTTTCTGAGAAAAGATCGCCTGTTCAAGCACATCTTCTCTATCCTACCGTTTTGCAATACAGCGAACTCGAGCTTTTCAGCTCTGTAGATTTGGCTTTCCGCATCAGAATCAAATGCTCTTCCTTATCCTATAGATAAGGAGGGTTTTGGCGGAAATAGGCACCCTGATGAAATGAGCACAGCCATGAGGAAAAGAACCGGACACTCCATTGCAGAACTAGGTCCTGCACTTTTTCTGGCCTTTTGCATTTTGGTGCTTCCGCTGGCAACACTTGCAAGTATCGGTACTAAATTCACCTTTATGTATCTGGCGACTGAAAATGCCGCACGCATGGCCGGTCGTTGCAAGACTTTCAAAACTGATTCGAGCGCTTATCAAACATCGGCAACGACTGTTGCAAATCAGTTGATGAACACCTGGAAATCCAAATTCTCCGGACTTGGTGTCAACAGCGTAAAGGTCTCTATTCTGCAATGTGATGTTAACACCAAAAAAGTCACCAAATTCACAAATCCTCTGACGACTGTTGACCCTGTAAATAATGTCTATTCGATAAATGTTGAAGTCAACGGTGATGTGGAGCCTTTGTACAGAGGAGGAGGGGGCTGGTTCGGCAATGTCCCTGGATTGTCAGCGCCTTTTCCTGTGCGAGTCAGTTGTTCTGCTGCCGCCGAGAATCCGTCGGGACTGACTAAATGATGAATTGTATTTGACCTAAGGAAACTATTTGCTATGAGTACAAAGCAAGCTCTAATTATCAGTCCAGACCGACAGCATTGTCCTCGTGGCAGTTCGCTTGTAGAAATCGCTATTCCATCGCTTTTTCTAATGGTTGTAGTCTTCTTTTGTATCGATGCATACGTTTGGGTGCAGGCATTCATGGTTATCGATCTTGCTTGCCGGGATGCCACCAGAGCGGCAGCACAAGCTGTGCCGCCGAATGGCTCGACTACTTCGGCTTCATATCAGTCTGCTGCTCGCGAAGCTGCTTTGAGTCAACTCAAACTGCATATAGAAAATGGACCCTATATCAAAAACCCGCAGCTAATCAGTTTGGAATGGAATGATTATGGTGGAGTGTTGCCGCCACCTCCCGACACTCCATATGTAACGTGCACCACTTCGCTTGATGTGAATCTGCCAGTGCCGGTGACTTTGTTTGGAAGCAAGTTGTCTCCGGATGGCAAGCTGGTTTTCAAACGTGCTTACACCTTTCCGATTATCAACCTGCGCCCATAGCAATTCATGCCGGATGGAGTCTCTAACATGAAAATTAACAGTCTACGCAGAAACGCCAGAGGACAATCAATGGTTGTCCTGATGACTTTTCTGACTCTTTTCCTTGTGCTCGTACTGGGCATGGTGGCATTTGAATTCTCGAGATATAGCCTTTGCTCCCAACAATTTCAGCACTGTGTGGATATCGCTGCGATAGGAGGAGCTGTGGGATTGGCCTCCTCGAACAATACGGATCTTGCTACTTCTCAGGCAATTGCTAAGGCGGTGGCCCAGAGAGTTTTTGAGCGCAACTATATTCTTGATCACACCTTGAAGGGTAATTCCACATTCAATACCAGCGCTGCCTCCCCGCCCACACCTGGTGCCAATAAGGCGATTATCAACTTCGCTTGGCTTGATCCGGAAACTGGGGTTCCCACTTCAAACCCTGGAGACCAGAAGGTCTTTCGCGTCACTGGTGCTTATGGTTATCCGTGTTTGGTTGGCAACTATATAGGTCTTGGCGCCAACGCTGTGCTGCGCTGCTCTGCTACTGGAAATGGCGGCGGTACAATGCTCGATGTCATCTTGTGTTTTGATCTATCCGCATCGATTGACGACTCGACTAAAGTGTCTATGGTCGAGCGGTACTATACAAACACTAAGAAGAATCAGTATAGGGTCGCTGGAAGCGGCATGCTCTACGAAGCTTGTGGAGCAACCAATGATACCGGCACGCCTCTAAACGCATGCTATCCGCAGCAACTGGAAAATGATGAGGGCAAAACTTTCAACGCCGGGCAACGTGGCAGAACGCAAGGCGACAAGCCGGGAGTTGAAGGCTTGAAGGGCGGTAGGAATTTCACGGATATCGTAGTCAATCTTGATGAGAATGATAATTTTGGCGGCACCACAGTAACCACCAGTTATGGTACTTTCGAATTTCCTACAATTGGTGCTTTGGTTGAG
Organism: uncultured Candidatus Obscuribacterales bacterium; assembly: GCA_964493595.1. GTDB lineage: Bacteria > Cyanobacteriota > Vampirovibrionia > Obscuribacterales > Obscuribacteraceae > QKMZ01. The sequence goes on from CAZBOX010000223.1 coordinate 6,980, forward strand.
GGTGCACGCGGAAATCTTGAAACGTTGAGCCTGGCCAACAGTGCAAACGTTGACTTGACTGCAATAGGTGTGAGCAATCCACGCGCTGGTTTCTATAGAGCCTACTGGGAGTCGGCGTTGACACATAGGCATCCGCTTTATGATGCTCAAGCTTCAGCTGCGAACTTCTTTCAAATCCTGAATAATTCTACAAACGCCCACTTTGGACTCGTTTGTTTTTCGACCGATGAAAAAGTAACGTATACTGGACGACCCTGTATCGGCAGCGGGCAGAATCACTCGATCACTACTTCAAATGCCGGAACTATCCCGACCGGATCATCGGTGAGTTGTCCGACACCGTATGTGGCTCTTGATAAAACCGCAGGAGCTACTGGCAGCAATTTCAGCCAAATACAAACCTTCTTTCCTCCTACCAATCCACCCGCTTCACCTCAATTGACCGCATACAACGGAACAGATATTAATGGCTCATTGACGCTGGCTTTACAGAATCTGTTGCCGGGCAGCAAAATCAGCGGTGGATTGGATAATATGCGCAATGGCGCGACCCCAGCTGTTGTGCTTTTCACTGATGGGCGCCCAACGGCGAATACAGGAATCGGTGACCAGGATGGCAATTATGTCGCTGGTGTTGCGAAAAACAATGGAGTCAAAATTTATTGCATTGGTTTGGCACAGGTCGACTCGATCATTCCCAAAATGAATGCGGTGCTCGGCAATATAGCAAACCAGTCGGGCGGGAAATACTATCCGATTCCGCCAGGCACCGGGCAGGCGACGGCTCTCAATAAGGCGTTCTCCGACATTGCACGGTCGCTCGTGACGTTGACGAAGTAATTCTGGTACGCGCCGCTACTATTTGATTTTGCCGATTCTTATGCCATCGAAAAATTCCGGCGGCAATTTAGATGCCTTGAAATTTTGTCCACCGGCCATGAATAGGTATTGGTGCCCGGCAGATACACATGCTATCGCTTTGGAAGGCAGTCCCGCTGCATCCGAAAGGGTGTATTCCTGTGCCGACAGTCCCTGGAAATTGAAAGCTTTTTCCAACTTCGGTTTTCTTCCTTGACCGACCGTTGCCATCATGGAATTCATAGCTTGAGTGCGAGAATCATCAGTAATCAGAGCATTTTTCGGTTCGATCACAATTACCGAATAATTGACACCGTCTGCGGTGCCGGTCCATGTGGTGCCGGCTTTGTCTGCATTGATCTTTTCCTTAAAGGCGGTTGGAAATTTGAAAGACAATCTGTAATCTGCACGTACAATGGTCGCCCAGTTATAGTTAGATTTCGGTTTTGCAGGAGCTGTGGTGGCCGGCTCCGGAGTAGTCTGAGCAGCCGGCGTTTCAGTTTTAGCTGCTTCAGTAGCAGTCGCTACTGGCTCATCGCCTTTGTTGAAACTGTTTATCAACGATTTGAATCTTTCTTTGAAGTTGGGTGGAACTTCTTGCGGGAAAATCACTTTGGCAAGTAGATGCGACTTTTGCCTTGTCGAATAGGGAGCCATAGTCAGAACCGAGTAAAAGCCATTTGGTTTTTCCGCCGGAATTTCACTCTTATCGGCTCCTGAATACTCGCCTGGCGAAAGGGTCACAGTTCCGACAATGCCACCGTCGCCCGGAACCATTGCAGGGCGATCCGGGTAGAAACCGTTTTTCTTGTGAGCTTTGTATTCGAAGGTAATTTCGCCGCGCCCCTTGTTGATGTTTGCCTTGGGGTAGACTTCGCGTACGAGCTTTTCCACGGCACCGCAAGGGTCGAGCGACATGGCTGAAAAGCCTTCAGAACTGTCTGCTCTTGCAGGCATGCAATTAATCAGAGGAAAAACCGCTGAACAACCAATAAGCACAGATGCCAAAGTTAAGCCTTTTGATTTTCTTGACAACATTAATCGCTCCCGATTTATATCGATCACTGTTTGCCAATTAACATTTTAGCCTAAGGTTGGGACGGGCTCCAGAACCTCCACTCTGATTCAAGCTCACCAAATGCAGTGTCATCGCCTGTTCTATCCGGTTGGTTTGCTTTTGAACGGCGGTAAAACTTCTCATTTGTTTGGCGCTAAAATCATCTCTTCCGACTCGAATCCACGCTGGTAAATTTCATGATCGCCGATAAAAACAAAGAGGACGATAGTTCGTTTGTCATTCAGTTAGACCAGTTTCTTAAGCTGAAAGGTGTCACCCAGTCAGGTGGTGAGGCAAAACACCTGATTCAGTCGGGCGAAGTCAAAGTCAACGGCTCTATCGACACAAGGCGCAAGAAAAAGCTAGGACGCGGTGATGTCGTAGAAGTACACGATAAGAAGTATGTTGTAGACGAGTCCGTTGTTTAGGTTGTTGAATAGTTAGCCCAATTCTCATTATCAAGGAGACACCATGGTCAGTCTTAAGGACGCAAAGGCAATTATTGAAGCCGCGGAGAAGAAAGCAGAAGCCATCGGTCAGCCGATGAACATTGCAGTAGCTGACGCCGGCGGCAACCTGGTAGCGCATGTGCGTATGGATAATGCATGGCTTGGAAGTATCGATATCTCCATCAAAAAGGCATTTACCTCGCGAGCTTTCGACATCTCCACCAAAGAGCTCGCCCAGTATTGCCAACCTGGCGCTGACTTCTATGGCTTGAATACTTCCAATAACGGCAAAATCATGATCTTTGCAGGCGGCGTTCCACTCAAGCGTGACGGAAAAGTCGTCGGTGCTGTAGGCGTCAGCGGCGGATCTGGCGAGCAAGATCACGCAGTTGCCGAAGCCGGCGCTGCTGCCTTTAAGTAGGCATCAACTGAAGCTTGAATACTAGCGAAAAGCCTAAGGGAATCACCACATTAGGCCTTTTCGGCATAAAATAATTGCTTGCGTTAGCTGTCCCCCGCTATAGCGGGCAAGCGGCTTTGATTGCTGTTCTAATGGAGTTTTGCCATGCAAATTTTTACCCCTGTCAAGACCAGTACCTCCGCCTTTGAAAAGTACGAATCGCTTATCAATGAAGCGATTGACGCGGTTCACAAGCGTGAGCACTACACTCCATTTCCTGAGATGCCATCGCCTGCCGACTATGGCGAAGGTGCCGAAGCAGCGCAAAAGGCTGCATTCGAAGCTCAGCTGGGCGGTAAGTTCGAAAGACTAAAGCAGACATCTGACTCCTGGCTGGAGAGTGATGAAGAGAGCCCCTATACTGGGAAAGCTCTGAAGATCAGTTATCCGGTCAATTCCAATATCGAGTCTTATATATCTGCTGCTAAGAAGGCAAATGAAAAGTGGAAGTCTGCGGATGCAAAGACACGCGCAGGGCTTCTGGTTGAAACTTTGCAGCAATTGAAATCTCATTTCTTCGAGCTTGCATTTGCGACTATGCACACAACCGGTCAGGCCTTCATGATGAGTTTTCAGGCGAGCGGTCCTCATGCTGCCGATCGAGCGCTCGAATCAATCGCGCTTGGCTATGCCGAATTGACCCGTTTTGCAGACAAGATTTCCTGGGAAAAACCAGCCGGCAAGTTCAATTTGAAGTTGG
>CAZBOX010000224.1:0-10487 GCA_964493595.1 uncultured Candidatus Obscuribacterales bacterium
AAACCAGGCAAGCTCATGTCCGGCTCTGTTTTCAATCTGCCTCTTTCTTTAGGCAAATCGAGACGATTGATGACCGGCAAAGTGGTAGTGCCGATGGTGCAAACAATCGTTGCTGCTTCCAGGACGATTCCATCTTTCAAAATTACGCCGTCCGGCGTTGCCGCTGCGGCCATGGCGTTCAGCACCATGGAAATACCGGCTTCCTGCATTTTTCGCTCGGCAAAAGTTCTCAGTGAAAGACTGACTTCAGGCAGTATGTGTTCGCCTGAATGCACGATTGATACAGTGATGTCTTTCTCCTCAATCGTGGAGAAGAATTTACGGCTTTTGCGGACGAGATCGTTGATTTCGCCTGCCACCTCGACGCCGGAGAAGCCGCCTCCGACCACGATGAACGACAGGTAGAAGCGCTTCATGACAGGGTCTTCGCATACTTCTGCCTTCTCCAGCATCTCCATTATGTGAGCTTGCAGAGCTAGAGCGTCACCAACCGTTTTAAGCGCGAAGGCGTGATCGTCCATTCCGGGGATAAGCGCAAGATTGGCCGTATTGCCGCAACTTATGACAACCTGGTCGTAGTCCATTTGTCTTCGTTTGCCGTCATATCCTTCGTACTCGACCTTCTTATTTGTTATGTCGATAGAAAGTATGTCTTCCGTGCGACATTTAACGCCGTGCAGAAGCTGCCTGAGCGGCGCTGCGACATCTTTTGGCTGGACGGCAGCGCTGGCCACTTCTGCTAGCAGTGGATGGAAAACCATGTGGTTTTCTCGGTTGAAAACTACTATTTCGTACTCTCTGGCTGACAAATGTTTTGTCAGAGTGCGCGCGCATTTTACTCCGGCAAACCCGCCACCCAGAATAAGTATTCTTTTGCGATTGGTCTCTTCTGGCATACCTTGTCTTCCGCTTTCCTGATGCAAGGGGCTGGTCGGGCTGCGTCCGAGGCAAAACCCTCAAAGAACAGCCAAAAAAAGGTTTCCAGTCGATACGTGATGATTATATACGGTATATGCGGCTATTTCTCTTCATAGAAACCGCCTTCGCCGCGAGTGTAATTGAGAACTGCGGCCATTTTTGACATGTCGCTGAGAATTCGCCGTTCTTTGACGCCGGTGACATTCTGGCGGATATCGGCAATCAGATCATTGTTCTTGATGACGCTGTCTACAGATATTTCGCTGACGGCCAGATGACCACCTTCCAGCAGTTTGAAGTGTCTTCTGGCAATGCCGTCCTTGGGTCGCAAATCGGGTTGACTGAGTTTGCGACTGCCTGCGACAAATTCGAAGCCGGGTGCCAGTTGGATAGTCTTCATTTCTGTACCGGGCGGCTGCACCTGAACACAGACGCTCTTTCCCAATCCGTCAATGTTCTGAACTCTCAAAACACCGTTGTTGAACTGGACGACTGCATCGCCGTCCGATGCTATTGAAATTTTTCCGTAAGGAACAGTCACCATTGCCATGTTGGAAGGGCGCTTGACGGTGACAAGGATATCGCCGCTGTTCAGCGTGACAGCATAAACAGTCGGACGTGTGTATTGGGCCGCCGGCCTGGAGCGCACAAGAATCCATTCGGAAGAACCTTTGAGCTGGTCCTCTTTGGGGAACTGGCTATTGGGGATCTGCTGGATGCCTGAGAGCGCCCAAAGAGCAGGAACGCTCAATTGAACATTTGGCGATGTGACATCCGTCGGCACGAAAACCGGTACCTTGGGATTGAATGGATTGCTGGGTGGTGTGATCGGTATTATCGGTATTGTCGGTGGTGTCATACCGTAAGGACCACCGATCGCTGCAAGCTGCGGTGATGATGCCGCGAGAGCAAAGCATCCGATAGCTATAGTCGCCATGACGACGGTTGACAGTGTAATTTTGCCGTCAGTAGGTCGCTTGTTCGCCGACATCAATCCCTCAGAATCAATAAGTCCAATAGAAGTATAGACTTATTGACTTCCGGCATGTAGAAAAGCCATTAAGGCTTCTCTACATCGACGGAAGGCGCTGCCCAGATTCTTGTAAACACAAGAGCTGGAGGCTGCATTTTTTTTCTGCGACTGAGATTAGAGATGACGTTATTTAGTGAATTTCTCTCGTGATAGGGAGTGACGGTGTACTCGATTTTTGTGTCGGGAAACTCTCCTTGTGAATGACTGCGCCAAACATTTTTTTCGAGATGCCTCCTTTTTTTGAAGTACTCCTGAATCAAACTCCTCCTGTGCGTAAGTATTTGTGCCTGACCGTTCTTTTTTCTCTTACACCTCCTTTCTGTCAGGGTTTTTCAGTTTTTTTCCTCCTTTTGAATTATTTGCGATCAAGCACTCGCTGCAAGGCGGCACTTCAGATCCTGCATGAACACTTGCCCGAGCAATGTATCAATTCGTGCAATTTCGTAGATGACAGAGCATTTGCCGAGTGATTCCAGTTGATCAAGCCGCAAGACGATGCTTTCTTCTGCCGCGAATGAAAGAATATTGTCTTGCTGGGTTTGAGTCTGTCTCTCCTGTTTCATTAGGCTTCCCCCATCGAAAATTGTGATGCAAGCCGCCAGCCGCCACGAGAGAACTGTGGCAGCGAATAAAGATCCTTGACATCCACATGTTAGGTTTCCATTTGCACAAATGCAAGAGGTAAACATTTAAGCTAAACTTTGGAGAAAAGGGCTTGCCATCCCTCTTTGCTTGATGGGAAAAGCTTTGCGGTTTCGCCTCAAAAAGCGATGAGAAACGATTCAAGGGGGGACTTTCCCCATGCATAGGAAAACGGTAAAACAGCAACATACTGAACGAACGTTCAGCAAATAGTTGTGAGGACAAAAAGTGGCGCAAGACGTGATTGATTTCGAGAAGCTCGGTGTTTTCTACTTGGGCAAACCGTTTGATCTGGAAAGCGAAAAGGAAGAGCCCGGCTATGTTTTGTATGAATCGCGCCATTTGACCACACATGCAGTAGTGGTCGGCATGACCGGCTCCGGAAAGACCGGACTCTGCATCGATCTTATTGAAGAAGCAGCGATAGACAATATTCCTGTTTTAGCTATCGACCCCAAAGGTGATATTTCCAATATTCTTCTTGCTTTCGAAAACCTGTCGCCATCAGAGTTTCAGCCATGGGTGAGCGCTGAGGAAGCGCAATTGAACGGGCAAACTGTCGAGCAATTCGCGGCTGCTCAAGCAAATATTTGGCGCGACGGAATTGCTGCTTACGGACAAGATATAGACAGAATCAGACGCCTCAAAGAGAGCGCCGATTTTTCGATATACACACCTTTCAGCACTGCCGGAATTCAGCTGTCGGTTTTGAAATCATTCTCTTGCCCGCCTGAGGAAGTCTTGCAAGATGGCGAAACCTTGCGCGAACGTGTCAGTGTCTCTACTCAGAGTCTTCTCAATCTAGCCGGTATCAGCTCTGATCCGTTGCGCGGCAGAGAGAGTATTTTTCTGGGAACTATCATTCAGAACGCCTGGCAGAACGGTCATGACTTGTCATTGATAGACCTTGTACGCCTCATTCAGAATCCGAATTTCACGCAAGTAGGCGCGCTTGATCTGGAATCGGTTTTTCCCAAGAAAGAACGCTTTGAACTGGCGATGTCCATCAATAACCTGATTGCTGCACCTGGTTTTGAAACCTGGATGCAGGGCGAGCCTCTCGATATCGGCAGACTCCTCTATACAGATACGGGTAAACCGAGAGTTTCAATCATGTCCATCGCTCATCTGGAAGACAATGAGCGTATGTTCTTCGTTTCGCTCTTTCTCAATCAAGTCGTTTCATGGATGAGAGGGCAAGCCGGAACCTCTAGCTTGCGCGCCATACTCTATATGGATGAGATCTTCGGTTACTTTCCGCCGGTGGCAAATCCGCCCAGCAAGCAGCCTCTTTTGACTTTGCTCAAACAGGCACGCGCATATGGGCTGGGAGTTGTTCTGGCTACGCAGAACCCTGTCGATCTCGATTATAAGGGCCTTGCCAATTGCGGCACCTGGTTTGTCGGAAGGTTACAGACCGAGCGAGATAAGAATCGCTTGCTTGATGGGCTGGAAGGTGTAGCCAGCGAAAAAGGTTCGAGCTTCGACAGGCAGACATTGGACAAAATGTTGGCTTCACTGAAGAAAAGAACTTTCTTGTTGCACAATACACATGGTGAGGGGCTGGCCGCTTTCAAGACGCGCTTCAGCCTTTCATATCTGCGCGGGCCGCTGGCGCGCAATCAGATTAAGACGTTAATGGATGCGAAGAAGAAGTCTGTGGCGCAAAAGGCTTCAACCAGCTTACCGCAATCAGATACCTCTGAGACCAAAAGTAAAACTTCTTCTGCGGTCGGCTCCTCCGCGCCGATTTTGCCGCCTGATGTTCCTCAGTATGTGCTGCCTATAAAAGGAACTGTCTCTTCAAGCAGCAAGGTCATTTATGCGCCTTGCATTATTGCCGTAAGCCAGGTCCGCTTCGTGGATACGAAAACGAAACTTGATCATGCAGTCAATCGAACCTGGCTCTTGCCTGTTAGAGAAGACCCGGTTTTTGTGATGATGGACGATGGCACTGAAGAGAAAATCAAAGTCAGCGACCTGGAAGCAAAACCCGTCACGCCTGCTGATTTCATCAATCCTCCTCAGTGGGCCTTTCAGCCGAAACAATACAAAGCCTGGGCCAAGAAGTTTGAAGACTGGGTGGTCTTGAAAGAAAAACACTTCGTTCTTACATGTCCCGCATTCAAGATGTCTTCTCTCAAGGAAGAATCAGAGCGCGATTTCCGCATCCGTGTCGCTCAGAAGGTTAAGGAAGTGCGCGATTCGGAAATCGACAAATTGCGAGCTAAGTACGGCGAAAAGCTCTCTACCCTGGAAAACAAAATCCGTCTTGCCGAGCAAGCTCTAGAACGCGAGCAGGAGCAAGTCAAAGCGCAAGACATGCAGACAGCAATCTCTGTGGGCGCGACTGTCCTGGGCGCCCTTCTGGGCGGCAGTGGCCGGCGCAGAAGTTCCGGTACTCTAGGTCGAGCAACCACAGCGGCAAGAGCCGCCAATCGCTCGGCGTCCAGCCGCGCCGATGTTGAAAGAGCCATTGAAAATCTCGAGGCGCTTCACCAGAAGAGGAATGATATCGAGCAGCAATTCCAGTCTGAAGTTACAGCCATTCAGACAGAACTCGATAGAGCTGCGCAAAGTGTCGAGGTGGTAAATATCGCTGCGAAGAAGACGAATGTGAGTGTAGATGTTTTCTCTTTTGCCTGGGCGCCTTATCACGTCACTGAAGGCAAATACGTTCCACTCTGGCGAAACTAACTAGCCATCGCACCTTTGAAGTCGCGTGCGAATTTTTCAATTGTCTGGTGGCGTTTGTCCGGAGCCTTCTCCAGAGCTTTGAGAATTACTGCGTCTACATACTGATTGATACGTACACCGGGTGTCACCGCAGATGGTGCGGTTGGTTTCTTGGACAAATGTCTTTGCCTGATCTCCACACCATTTGCACCATCGAATGGCGCAATGCCTGTCAGCGCTTCATACAGAATGCAACCTAAAGAATAAATGTCTGAGCGGTCGTCCAGCGCCTCTCCTGTCATTGCTTCAGGACTGGCGTAGAGAACATTTCTGGCTGCGTCGCCGAAATAGTCCAACTCGGGCGGATCGTCTTGTTTTACACCCAAAGACTGAGAGCGCGAAAAATCGATAAGCGTGACGATGTCAGCGCTGCCGGCCGGCGTGAGCAAGATGTGTTGAGGATAAATAGAGCCATGGATTTTCATCTGTTGATGAACTGCCGAGAGTGCATCGCAAACCTGGGCGAAAAGAACAGAGACCCTTCTTGGATCGACCTTCTTGTCCTGCTTCATGACGTCGCCCAGACTCAAACCCTCGACCCATTTAAGAGCCATGAACTGCGTGCCTTCCTTGGTAATGCCGAAATCATGAATGCTGATTATGTGAGGATGTGTAAGAGAGCTGAGTAGATAACCCTCGTTCTGAAAACGGGTGTTGACGCCTCTGTCGTTCTTGAACTCGCTATGCAGGACTTTGAAAGCCACTACTCGATTGGCTTGTACGTCTCTGGCTTTATAAATTCCGCAGTGTTGACCGACTTTGGGTGGGGAGAGAATTGTGTATTTATCGGCAACTGTCTGACCTACCGAGTAGCCGCTCGCGGCCGCCTTCAGTCCGCCGCCGTCATTCGCAGAGGCAAGCACTCCTCCGTCAAAAGGACAATATTCCATGTCCGGTCCATATGCTCTTTCGCAGTTAGGACACTTCTTTTCCTGACTCTGTTCGACTGACAACTCTCCACCTCTAGCCATCGATTTGCCCGCGAATGCAGCTCTCTAAATATCGGTCGCGCAAACAAGGACCAATACAAAAATTCCCGGAATTCGGAGTTTTAATCTAGCAGTATATAGAAAATTAGGGTTAGAGGGATTCGAACCCTCTTTTCCGGTTTGAGAGACCGGCGTCCTGTCCCGGGTAGACGATAACCCCGTCATCCCGCGAACGTCCTACCGGCAACTGCTTACCTGCAGGCCGGTGAAATTGGCGCGCTAAAAAATAGGCTCACAGCGCGGGCGATGAAATTAACTGACGACTTTGTCTTTCTTTGGTTCCCAGGTCGCTTGCTTGGTAGGTTGCACGGCCAGGTTGGAAACAGCAGGCAAGTCGTGAATTGTCCTTTGAATTTGACGCTTGGCTTGGGTCTTCCAGCCGAATTTATGAATGATTTCAGGCAGGCTCGAGCCGCTCCACTGCCAGTGGTGAAGGGCAACGATCGCTTGTTCTACCGAGAGCGCACCTTCATCGATCATTGCCTGGCAGCGCACTGCGATGTGCAGAGTAGCTTCAGAAATCTGACCGGCATTGAGCAGGATTTCATCGAAAGGCTTGACCTTGCGACCATCATCGACAATGGCTCTTCTTAAAGCATCATCGCTGAGCAGCCCGCCCAGTTTGAGAAGGTCGACCAACCCGATCAGATTGGTTGTCTTGAACTGAGCTTTACTTACTTCGCTCATGCATGTTTCCGGTGTCCAGCCGTGCTGGTGGATCAGGCTCAAGGCTTCGGCTGCTTCTTCCTGTGTCATGTTTTCAGCGCGCACCATTTCCTGCAGACCTAAGGCTGCATCGAGCACCGCTTCGTTGATGAAGCCGGATTGCATGAGGGCTTGTCCGATCAACATATCGACAGAAAGAGCGAATTCCAGAGCCGTGATCAGGTCTGTTTCGGACACTACTTCGGCCATGACCAGAAGCTCTCCGAGGCGAATATTCGGTCTTTCCGGCAGTTTATAGCCGGCTGCCATAATCGCTGCATCAAGGTTGAAGTCTTTCTCTTTGGCGCCTTTCAATATGTTGACGGCGTCTTCGCGGGCGATTTGTCCATCGCGAATGAGCGACTGAATAGTCAAAGCGACTTGCACGACGGAGCTGCTTAGAAAGTTCTTGAGCACGAGGATTCGTCCCAGCGGCAATCCCAGGTGCGTACTGGTATGCATCGCGTCGTCCACTTGTTTGCGCGAAATCAAATCGGCTCCGATCAGCAACTCACCCAGTTTGTTGGTGTTTTCATTGACGTCTTCCAGAGCGCCCAGATATTCGAGCGAGTCCGTCAAGCTGAGCCGTCTGGCTGCCGCTACTTCCACCGCTCGCACGGCTGTTTCCATTGAAAGCAGTTTGTCTCTTACCAGGGACTGGGCAAGAATGGCCGCTTTCAGTGTGTCGTTTCGGATGATGTCCAGCATGACCAGAACGCGTCCTATCGGCAGTCCACTCTGTCCGGACACCTTCATTGCATTAGCGAGATCTTCGACTGTGACGAGTTTGGCTCGTCTTAGAAGTTCTCCGATTAACATCGATTCGCCTGGTTTAATCATTTTCTACTCTTCCTGGGGGCACGGAGAGACAAATTGCAACGCCTTTACTAATACGGTTCGCTTATGACATTTAGGAATGGCACCCGGCAAAAGGACTGCAAAAACTGCAGACAGCAACCGTACTACAATCATGCGTGGCTAAGGGCAAGACCCGCTATAGTTTTGCCTGTAATTCGTATAGGGTCGGCTTATATTTAGGTGACGCTTTCCAGCGCGTTCTTCATCGCAATTGCCGCTGTGTCGGTCGGATCCGCCTCCAGGGCGCGTCGGACACACTCTTTGGCTCCCTCGAAATCGAGGTCCATGCCTTTGGCCGCAGCCAGGTGCAGCCATCCATTCACATAGTCGGGGTTGATTTCCAGAGCCCGTGACAGTAAATCTCTGGCTTCTTTCGTTTGATTGTCTTGTAAGTAAAGTACAGAAAGATTTCCGTAGGGCCACTCGAAGTCCGGAAACTCTTTGATGAGCTCTTTAAAAGTTTCCTTGGCCCCGTCACAATCGCCCAGGGCCATTTGATTGAAACCTTCGATATTTCGCTGCTCTGCCAAAAGCGGCACGGGAAACCGGGGCAATTTTGTTTTCAGAAAACGATTGGCTGTAAGGGCGATTTCCGAGCCAGGCTCCAGCTCTTGTGCCATGACCAGAGAATCGCGCGCCTGCTCCGTCCAGCCCATGGACTTATACTTGATCCCCAGCTCGTAGTACTCGGAGGCGGTAAGTCCCTCGGGGACTTCTCTTGGTGGTAATTCCATTGGTCTTCTTCCAACATCAGCCAGGCCTTCTTCCTGACCATAATGTCAATTGTAATGTCTATTCGAAAAGTTTGGTCCAGTTTGGCGGTCAGAACTCAACTATGGCTTGACGGTGCTGGTCTTCAGGATATAACGCAAACTTTTGCAAACTTCCTGCATCTGGTCTTCTTTGAGTCCCGGCTCGAGAGGATATGACATAATCCCGCGCCCGCGAAAAAAACGTGGCAGGCTGTCTGTGCGAGGGATGACATGGACATGAAAATGCGGCACCGCCTCTCCCAGGGAAAATGTGTAAATTCTCTCGGCACCTGTGAGCTTGCGAATTAATGACATTACCTGCTTGAGCAGCGACCCATAATTCACCGCCTCCTCTTCTGTCGCCTCTGTAAGGTCTAGGACATGGCGCTTGGCTTCGATGACAAGGTAGCCCAGGATATTGGTTTCTCGGGAGTGCCGAACGACAAAATTCTTGGTTTCGAGAATAATGTCCGGATTCTCGCTTTCTTCTTGTCTTTTGCAGATTAGGCACTGGGCATCTTGTGTCATCTGTGGCGTCCTTTTTGGGGCAGCGGAGACTCTATAATATGGGCTGCGCGACATATGTTAGATCGTCGGACAGAAGAAAAGATATGCCAAATCGTTTTCAAGCGGTGCGCTTGCCAAGATTTTTTTGCTTGACACTACTGGTGGTGCTCTGTTGGGTCGGCTCTGCTAACGTATCTGCTCTGGCGGACGAGATAACTAACTTTAATGCGACCGTTGAAGTTCAACCGGATGCATCTTTGGATGTTCGCGAAGACATTACTGTTCGATTCGATACTCCGAATCGGCATGGCATCAAGCGTTTCATTCCCATCATCTATGATCGAAACGGCAACAATTATACGCTCGATCTGAAACTGCTCGGCGTCACGGCGATGGGTGGAAAGTATGTTCCGTATAAAAGCAATCGGCAGGGACGCGATTTCTTCATCATCATCGGCGATCCAAAAAAGTCTGTGATGGGAGAGCATCAGTATCATGTGCATTATTCTGTGCGCCGTGCCATCAATTTCTTCGATGGCAGCCCGGAAATCTATTGGAATGTGACCGGCAACGAGTCGCATATGGCCGTGGATAAAGTGGTGGCGCGGGTGGTGTTTCCTCCAGTGCAGGAAAAATCTGAAGTTCGCGCCAAGGCTTTTATCGGAGAGGAAGGCTCAACAAAGACCACGCCTTACTCTCTGGCATTGAATAACGCCACCTTTACTTGCGATCGGCTCGAGCCGGGCGAGGGCTTGACCGTTGTAGTCGGTTTGCCGAAAGGTCTCATTGATAAGCCCACTCAATGGCAGGAATTTCTCTATCTGGCAGCCGATTGGTGGCCTCTCTTTGTCTTGCCTGCAATCACACTTTCCGCCTGTTTCAACATGTGGTGGTTCCTGGGCCGCGATGCGCTGAAGCGGCAGGCTGTAGCTGTCGATTGGGAGCCCCCTAAGGATCTTTCCCCTGCCGAGGTCGGAACTTTAGTAGACGAAAGCTGCGATCTTTCGGATATGGTCTCTACTGTGGTCGACCTGGCCGCCAGGGGATATCTGACCATTCGGGAAATGAAAACCGAATCGTTCTATTTTTTGCGCAATAAAGACTATGAATTCACATTGCTGCCGAATAATCCGCAGCAAGAAAAGTCGCCTTTGAATTCCTATGAGAAGCGCTTTCTCGATGCCATGTTCCAGCGCGGATACGGCAAGACGACCACTGTTCGCTTATCCGATTTGAAATATAAGTTCTACAAGCACATGCGTGATATCGAAAAGGCTGTATACCAGTCGTTAATCAACAAAGGCATGTTCATGCAGAGCCCTGATGATGTGAGGCAGGGATGGATTT
>CAZBOX010000225.1:0-10474 GCA_964493595.1 uncultured Candidatus Obscuribacterales bacterium
CATCCAGGTCGCTGACGACCGCCGGCCGTCCTTTTACTTTGCCGGCTGCGCTGTCTTTCAAATATCGTTTGCACGCCGCATAAGCGTCATCAATCGCTTTCTGGGTTTCTTTTCTATAGGCAGGCGTTCTACTGAATTCAATGCCGATGCGGTTGCCATAGTCCTTTTCGTTCAGCGGCGGAGGCTTGACGTCGTTGGCAGGCAGGCTGTAGGAGGGCGCAGCAAGCAGGCATGGCAAGGCAAAGGCCAGAAATAGCGCCGGGCTGACAGTAAATTGCAAGTTGGATCACCGGAAAAGGGCAGACGGCGGCAGAAAACCCAAATGATCGCTCACTTGTGTTCGATTGCCACGGACATTTTACGCGCTTAAGCGCCGCGCATGCTGACGCCGCGTCCCATCGCGTAAGTTGTATGACCGATACAGGTCTTTTCTTTGCTCGATGACTTGGTTACTTCGATTGTTCTCTGCTCTACGGGCGCTTCGGCCTCGGTATCGACGTAATGACCCCAGTAGGTGACACCGACTTTGAATTTCTTGTCCTTGGGCGCTGGCAGAAACCTCTGCGGTTCGGCGATGGCAACGAGCAACACTAGAGCCACTATGCCGCCGAATATATAGAAGAAATCCATGATATTCACCTCGTCAGCTGAACCAACCGCCGACCTCCCCAAAATTCGGCAGGCGATTTGCCCTTACGTTTCACGTAAGGCAAGCGGTATGGTCTTCCTCTGGTTTCTCGTCGCCACAGTGGCGCGGAAATCAAGTGTTTGTAGATTAAATGAAAGTTGCCAGGTTGTCCATGGGAAATGCCCCAATTTGGACGTGCCTGAGCTTAAAAAGTGGAAATACTGGGCGTTCTAGGGCTTTTCTTGTAAAACTTTTAGAGAAATCGGGTTCTTGCGCCCTGGCCGGAAAAGATCAGATCAGGAGATTTCCCGGTGGGCAAAGAAAGGAATTCTGCCGCCAGAGGTGGTGGCATGGCTGGCATTTTCGAGGTTGCACCAAATACAGTGGCTAGGTTCGAGTCAGTCCGGATTATTCGACTTTAGCCATTGCTGGCATCAGGCGAGGGTCGGTCGAATCCGTTCAAATTGGCGATGATGTCCAGCGCTACGCGGGCGGCGTCGGCAGTGCTTATCGACATTCCTGTCGATTCCACTTTTTGTAATATGGACAAATAGACATCAACAAATTCGTCTGCCATTTCTTTTGACGTTTTGTCGGTATAAGGCATTGCCAACTCCTTTTAGAGCACTCGGTCGCTGCACTCAGATCATACTCAATCATGCGTCAGAGATCGTGAGATGCTCATGTTTTCAGGCGCCATATGACAATAAAAAACGGCGTGGAAGAACCACGCCGTCCTTAGAATTGTTATCGGCAATTGAGCAATTACTGTTTAACCAGTTCTGCCAATTCGCTGTACATTCCTGCAATCTGAGCAGCAACAGTCGCCGAAGAATTTTCCTCTTGCGAGTATCTGGTGAATTCTTCAGCTTTGCGTTCAAACATTCCGAGCAATCTTTGGTTGAAGTTGAGGATGTGATCGTTCATGGGGAGTGCTTTCTAGATAGGCTGTGACGCGGTTGCTACGGGTGGGGACCCGCGGCTTGGCTTATTTGTAATAGAAGAAGTTGAATTAATTCTGTCTCAAACTGTTGTCAAGCTCAATAGGTAAAACGCAAGTTTCCATCAATTCTAAGAAAGTTTAATCAATTACAGTATATCGCTTCGATATTCACGCGTGGTGTCGTAGGTGGTATTACCTCAGTCTGGAATATTTAGAGCGCACCAAAAATGCATGAAATTTGACCTGCTCTTAACCATTGAAAAGCCTCGTGTAAAGCGCTTCTTTGCATTTCCTGATTGCGGCACTTTCAGGTGGTATCAATCCCGGTGACAGAGGGTTTTGAAAATGCTTTGCCCGCACTGCAAAATCCTGTGTGCTACCTCCCGCGGTATCAACCCAGTCCATGCCCCTAAGACAAGAGTCGAGAGCTTTCGCCCTCGACTCTTATTCTGACTAGTCTAGATAAGTACTAGCGTTTACGGCCTTTGGCAGCCTTGGTGGTCTTCTTGGCAGACTTCAGAGCCGGCTTGGAAGAAGACTTTGTTTGCGAAGCAAACGCTTTCTGGCGCGTGCTGCCATTGACTATGTCCTTGAGCTCCTGTCCGGCTCTGAAAGCAGGAACGCGGCTGGAAGGAATGCGCAATGGGGCAAGGGTTCTGGGGTTCCGACCAGTTCTGGCTTGACGGTTGCGTCTTTCAAACGTACCGAAACCTACCAGCGTAACTTTTTCGCCTTTGCTGATAGCACCAGTAATGGTGTGCAGAAAGGTGGAGATAGTTTCGCTGACGATGGTCTTGGGTTGTCCGGTAAGCTCAGCAATTTCGCTGATCAGCTCAGCACGGTTCATTCGATATCCTCCTTAAATGAAAAACCCATCTTTGGCTTCCAAGCGACGGATGTTATCACCCGTTAATGCGTAAAACAAGACAAGTAGAGCCGAATCTTCGGCTATGAGGTGTTTTCAGCCTTTGCTGAATACCCCAAAAGGCTTGCTGGAAATGGCTTTTGAGTTGATTCGCCTGAACTGCAATTTTTATCTTTGCCGCTGTATTTCGGTCCTATATACGAGCCGGGCGGCTCGATTTTATAGATGGACTGTCGGGTTCGGGGTTTAACACGTTAAGATAGGACTATAAGAGTTATCGATTTATGGTTCACTCTCAGTTCGCCTATCAGCCAACCTTGCGCCAATTACTCAGTTCTGAGGCGTTCGCCGAAGCACAGGTGCTCTGCGGCGAGGACAGGATTGATGTACCGGTCACGCAGGTCATATCGAATTTGACTTCGCCTTTTCGGTCGGGAAGCTTACTGGTCAATAAAATCGAAGCTTTTGATGGCAAAGAATTGAAGAATGTCGCCGAACTCTCGGCGGTGGTCGTGATCAAATCTCTTGCCGATACGACCGTTCGCTCTGCCCGCAGCGCAAGAGCCCAGAGCGGAGCCGAGACTGTTGCCAAGCTGGTTGTGCCGGCGCTCACGCCGGCTCCCAATTTTGACCAGGCATTGAAGCAGCTGATCAAGGTCTGTCAGGAGGTTCACGTTCCCCTGATAAGCCTGCCGGGCTTCGGCGACCTTGCTCAGATTGCCGACGAGGTCCGCTTTACCTTTTTGAGACAGTTAAAGCTCAACAGTACGCGTCTTCATACTTTTCTGATGAATCTTGTCGTCGAGGAAGGTCTGGAAGGGCTGGTCGAAGAAGTTTCCAATCAGCTCAATCGCCCCCTCAGTATCGAATCCGCCCAGTTCGTTCTCATGGCTTCCAAGAATATGGGCGGCACCCCGGCCAGCCAGCAACGCAGCCTGGCTGACGATGTCCATAAATCCGTTCGCAAGCAGCTAAAAGTCGCCGACTCCAACGACGGCAAGGACTGGGTCATCCCCACCCTGAAAGTGGGCAAGCGATTGGTCGCGCCGATTTTGCTGGGCGAGAACATTGTCGGCTACATATCGTCTATGGTCCGGCCCAATGATGACATGGAGGCGATCGCCGAATTGCTTCGCCCCGCGGCATTGGCGGCAATGATTGAGTTTCACCAGAACAGGCAGACTGGCCCCATGTTCGCGGCCACCCAGAAAAGTTTGCTAAAAGACCTGCTATTGGGCGGTTCGCTGGCTGCCTCTGACCAGGAACGCATGGACCAGCATTATGGTTTCGACATGGCCGACGGCATACTCGTCTTTGCCGCCAGCGCTCTGAATGCCCAAGGGCAGCCTCTGGCACTAGACGGCTTGCCTGAAAATTATGGAGTCATGACCGAAATCGAAGGTACGGCTACAGTCGTCGTTCCGTACCTGGCCAATTCCGGCAAAACCTGGCAACAGGTCGCTGAGGAGTTGCACAAGCAACTCAAGGAATTAGTAAAACAGAAGCCCGGCGGCGCTGAGGCACAAATACAAATTGGTGCTGGGCGGATGGCTGAGACTACTTTCGATTTGCCCGACAGCTATAGAGAGGCTCGCCAGGCGCTCATAGTAGGCTCCATGATGCACGCCAATAAGGAATTCACCATCGGTTATGGCGAGCTGGGCGTCAAGCGCCTGCTCTATTTGATGATTGATCACCCTGAATTAGAAAGGTTCTGCGAGGAAATCATCGAACCACTGGAAAGTTATGACGAAGAGTGGGAAAGCGAGCTGGTGCCAAGCCTTCGCGTCTATCTGGCCGAGGGGGCTAATCTGAATTCCGCGGCTCGCGCACTTTTCATTCACAGGCACACCCTGCGCTATCGCTTGGAGCAAATCGCTGAAATTCTCAAAGTTGATATCGACTCGCAAGAAGTGTTGCTAAACTTGCAGATCGCTTTTCAAATTCGAGACATGATGAGCGGCAGCACAGGAAAGAGGGGATGAGCGCCAAAGCCATCCAGGCTATCGAGATTTCCAAGCGCTTCGGGACCACCCAGGCTGTGCGCACGCTCAACCTGGATGTGCTGGAGAGTGAATTCTTCAGCCTGCTGGGCCCTTCCGGTTGCGGCAAGACAACGCTGTTGCGGATGATTGCCGGTTTCGAGATGCCCAGTTCCGGACAGCTTTTTGTCGGTGGCATGAATGTTCTCGGCGTGCCGCCTCATAAACGGCCGGTCAACATGGTTTTTCAAAGCTATGCTCTGTTTCCTCACTTGACCGTATTCGATAACGTGGCTTTTGGTCTTAAGTCCGGCGCGAAAGTAAGCAAGGACGAAATTGGAAAGCGCGTTCCTGAAGCACTGAATCTGGTGCGCTTGTCTCATCTGTCCGAGCGTTATCCTTCTCAGCTTTCCGGCGGTCAGCAGCAGCGTGTCGCTCTGGCGCGAGCAATCGTAAATCGCCCGATGGTGCTGCTTCTGGATGAGCCGTTGTCGGCCCTCGACCCGCAAATTCGAGAAGAGATGCAGATAGAACTGGCCCGGCTGCAGCGAGAATTGAACATGACATTCGTCATGGTTACTCACGACCAGGATGAAGCGCTGGCGCTTTCCAGCCGCATTGCAGTTTTTTACAACGGCAATCTGGAGCAGGTCGGAACTCCCAAAGACGTATACGAAAGGCCAGTTACGCCATTTGTTGCCCGCTTCATAGGCAATACCAATTTGCTCGAGGCGACGCTTATCTCGGCAGACAGCAAGTCGGCTCGCGTCAAGCTTGCCGACGGCAGGGAAGTGCCTGTGGAGAATGGCACCGCCTATGGTATCGCTTCCGGAGAGAAAGTCTTGCTTTCCATAAAGCCTCAGTCCTTGAAGCTGAACGCTGCGGATGGCTCTGCCGGTATGGCGTCCACAGTCTTGAATAGAAGCTATCTGGGCGCCTCCACTGAATATGTCGTCAAGTCCAGCCTGGGCGTCGATTTAAGATCGGCTTCCATCACAGACCGCTCGCAGGCGTTTGATATCGGTCAGTCCGTCGCAATTGAGATCGATTGGGATCATTGTACGGTTCTAAGAGCTGAGCCAGGCGCTGCAGGGACCGAGCAATCGGTGGCTTCTGAAAAGCAAGCGGCACCGGCCGGCAGCGAGAAAAAAGGAGACTAGATTGAGCCTTTCCCGGCGCACATTCTTGCGTGGCATGACCGGCGCACTACTGGCTCCCGGATTGGCTGCTTGCCGCTCTTCTTCTTCTTCTTCTGATAAAGGAGATGGGAATTCGGTAAATATCTACAGCTGGGCTGATTATCTTCATCCCGATACAATTCCTGAATTCGAGAGGCGATCAGGAGTACAGGTCGTCTACGACACTTTCGCTTCCAACGAGGCTCTTTTGGCCAAGCTGCAAGCCGGAGCTTCAGATTACGATATTGTTGTTCCGACTGGTTATATGCTCAGGCAGCTGGTCAAATTGGGGCTGCTGCAAAAGCTTGACCATTCACGCATCCCCAATTTGAAAAACATTACCGAGCGCTTTCAAAACCCTGGACATGACCCGGGTTTGAAATACTCTGTTCCATATACATGGGGAACTACTGGTATCGGATACAATACCACTGCCGTAAGCAAAGTCATGACCATCAAAGACGCCGATTTGCAGATGCCTCAGATGGCTATGGATAAGACGCCGGCCGATTGGGATGTTTTCTGGGATCCGCGCCTGGCAGGCAGAATAACTCTTCTTGATGATTCTCGAGAAACGATAGGTGCCGCACTCAAGCGACGCGGTCATTCATATAACACTACAGACGAAGCCTTGATTCGCAAGGCCACAGAAGATCTCAAATTGCAAAAACCGTTGACGATGTGCTATTCGTCCGATCAAATAATTACTCAGCTTGTAAGCGGAGATTGTTGGCTGGCGCTGGTCTATAGCGGCGATGCCTACCAAGCCAGGCGTGAGAACCCGGATGTAGGTTATGCCATTCCAGTCAGTGGTTGTTCCATTTGGATGGATAGCCTTTGTATTCCTAAAACCGCGCCACATCCCGAACGGGCATACGAATGGATCAATTACATACTGGAGCCGGCGGTCGGTGCTGCGATTGCCAATTACACGCGTTATGCCACTCCCAATCAGCTTGCCCTGCCGCTCGTAAACGATGAGTTGCGGCGCGATAAGGTGCTCTATCCCAACGAGAACGTGCTTTCGCGTTGCGAAGAAATAGGAGATGTAGGCCATGCGGTATTTACTTACGATCGCATGTGGACAGAGCTGAAATGCTCATAAAAATAGGGGCGATGCATGTGCACCACCCCTACGAATTCTTTAAGCAGTTTGGCTGACTAGGAGCCTTTTCCTACCATCTTCTTGGCGCCATTGCCCATGGCCTTCAGGCCTTTGCCGACGGCTTTGAACGGCCATACGATTGCGTTGCCAACTTTCTTGCCGGCTTCTTTGATTTTGCTATCTTCTGCTTGAGCAGCGGTAGCGGTAAAACTGCAAATGGCGATCATAAGACCGACTGCCAAACTCTTCTTCATGGGATACTCCTTAACTGTTCCTGCGCGTATGGAACGTGACTTGTCACGTTGACCTTTATAGCACAGGAAAGGGAGATCGTGCCCTGTGCAATGTTCAGATATAGGCAAGGTTGTGCGTATATTCAGAGATTTTGCAACCACATAACATTGTCGTTATATACGGCGGGAATCAAGTCCTGTCTTGCGCTGCCGGGCTATACGAATCAAGTATGCGCTTTGCTTCATCTTCCAATTTTCTCGCTTCGTCGCCCTCTGCCTTTTCCTTAAGCAATTCCGCATAGGCAGTCAGGGTCTGCGCTAGCAGCGGTGGATAAGAGGCACGGCGTCTTATTGACAGGGAAAGCTTGTAAAGATTCTCAGCTTCATCCAGCCTTCTTTCACGATGCAACAGTTTTGCCAGAGAATGTGCGGTCGTCGCCACTGTTGCGTGCTGGTCGCCAAGAACGCTCTGACGAAGGGCCAGAGCCTTCTTATAGATATGCTCAGCTTCACCGAGCATTCCTTGTGCTGCATACAAATCGGCCAGCAGATGAAGGCTTTGAGAGACGAACGGGTGATACGGCCATAATTCCCAAGTTTCGCTGAGAAGAGCGTAGCGGAAGAGTATTTGCGCATCATCCAGTCTTCCCTGACGATAGTGTTGACGCGACAAAAAGAAAAGACTGGTACTTATATCATGGAAGCTTTCCAGATATTCCAGGCGGGCTGCTCCTTTCATTTGCCTTTCGCATTCTGAAAAGCAGCGACTGGCCTCAGCGTCCTTCCCCTGCTGTTTATAGATGAGACAAAGGCCCATCAAACAGAAAGAGGCATATTCGTGCTCTGCGCCAAGTGTTTTCTTGTAAATTTCCAGCGAGTCATTAACGAGATTTTCCGCGTCCGGAAGGCGCCCCCAGGCAAAATACAAACCAGCCAGAAAGTTTTTCTGCGTGGCTAAGTCAAGGATCTTTTCCGGCGGAAGTTTTTCTGTGAGCAGAATGGTGCGAATGTAGATCTGCTCGGCTTCTGGGAACTTCTCCTGGATGCGATAGAGAACTGCCAGATTGTGCAGACGTGGTATCAAAAGTGGTGACTTGGCGCCTTCTTTCTTTTCGGTGATCTTTATCGCCCGGTGATAACACTCCTCTGCTTCGGCGTATTTCCCCGTGCTGTGGTAGGCGTAGGCTAGCTGATCGAGAAAGGGCACCAGCTGCGCATCGTCGCCTCCCAGGCGCGCTTCGGCATCCTGCAGCGCTTCTCTGCATGATTCTTCGTTTGGACTCTTATTTATTCCTTGCATTGTGTTTGACAGGTAATGCCACCAAATATGAAGTCATCGGGCTTATGTGTGCGCGACTACGAATCTGGTTCCGGAATCCAAAGTCTTAAACTCATCAATTTTCCAGCCGGTCAAAAGCTCTCTCAGCTCTTCATCCGGGAAATAGCGCAGCATCATGCCCTTTCTTGATTTGTCAGTGTAGACCTGGGTGCCGTCTTCGAGCTTGAAATATTCTCCGGGTCCTGTGCCTACTTTGTCGAAGCAACCAATAAATGTCCCGCCGCTGCGCATTACTGACTTGAGTTTTGTCATTGCCACAAGAGCCAGAGAAAAAGGCAAGTGTTCGATAATCGAATTGGCAACAACGGCATCGAAGCTATTGTCCGAGTAGGGCAGGTCGCCCAAGTCCCCGACGTCGAATCTTATCTCCAGGTTTTCCATCTGCGCCCACTGCTTTCCCAGCTCGAGGGCGTGGTCGGCGACATCAATACCCGTAACACGGAAGCCTTCACGCGACAGGTAAACGGCAAGCCAGCCGCTTCCGCATCCCAAATCAAGGACGGATTTTGCGGATGCAGCATGCAGGCGCTCGGGAATCCACGGCAGGTATTCCAGTTCGGGCATCTTTGTATAAGGCTTGGTGCACATATTCCAAGCCTGATGCCAAAATTCCAAATTGTCTTTGTAGACCTGAGAAGAGCGTAATTGGCTCGCCTTCTTGGGGGCCTCTTCAATAATGGCTTTGTCTACATTCATACCGGCGCTGTGTTTTTGTGATGTGCGAAGTCAAGCTGGATACGGGGCTCACCGAGAGCCTGCTCACCTGCCGATAAAGATGGGGTCTTCTCGACATGCCGATAACCAGCGTCGTCATCCTAGCACGTAAGCGGGAAAGGCAGGCGTTTTCGGGCTGGAATGCTAAATTCCAGCAAGATTAATCTGATCATCATTTGGGTATTAGTAATATGGCGGGTGTCGAGGATTCGTTCCTATGACATCTATTGGCAAATGGTGGGCGACGATGACGGAGCCTGGCGGTTCACAATTGCAGATGATGCTGGTTCAGCAAGCTGGGCCGGGCGCTTTGCCGCTTAGCATCCTTTCGCCAGCCGAATTTTTGCCTTTCATCCGCGATGTCGAGCAGTTGGCTGTAGCCGAAAAGCTCGCCCCCGTCCTGGTTTATTGGTCGCGCCGTTCGGCTGCCTGGTTGCTGCCTACTGGACCAAGGTTCAAAGAGCTCATGCGCGACGCTTTTTGCGTTTCGATCTTCTCGGAAGACCGGCAGGACACTCCCGACGAGTGGTGTTTTCTCATTGAAAGTCGCGGTCTTTGCCTGATTCTTTACGCCCAGCAAGCTCTGGAGTCTCCACAGGGTGAGAAATATCAGTGTTCTGGGTCCATGAACGCCCAGATCGTACGCCAGGCTTTCAACCGTCTGCTGCCCGCCTGGCAGTCTATCGAGCTGGGCGAGAGTAACCGACTGGAGGATGCCCGCATCAACCTGGGCCCTTGCGGCAGTGCCAATCATTTTGTAGACAGAATCCGCAATCTCTGGCCGGTGGTGAAATCGCCTATCCAGCAAAATCTGATTTTGAAACCTCAAGAAGTGCCGCAGCAGCCTCCGATCATCGTCGATCACGGAAAGGTCAGCCCGATTGCACTGGAGTCGGGAGGATTTCCCGGCTCAGCCGTCGTGGCGCCGCCGCGCCCTCTACCGGCTCAACAGCCTGGTGCCTCGGCACTCGTCCCTCAGGCACCAATGATGGTGCCGGGTACGGGCTCTGGAGGAGACGGCGGCAATGATCAGAGCAAGGCGCAGCAGGTACGAACGCAGCCTCTGCCCAAGCCTTCCGCTTTCGAATTGCCCAAGCCCAAGCAATTGAAGGACCAGGAATACCTCAATACAGCTGAGTCTGAATTTGAAACTACAGGAGATTTGACCGAAAAGCTCGGTGCCGTCATCGGACCGGACGGTCAGCCTCTGCCTCCTCGTCCTTCGGCTCTGCGCGGATTAAGACAGACCCTGGCAGACGAGAATCAAGCCGCCCAGCAGGATGATGTCATCATTCCTGTGCCGGCTCAGGCGATTATCAGCGACATCATCGGTCAATTGCGCCATTCGAGCGATCTGACTTCCATCCTTCAGTATGCAATCGAAACCCTGACCCAGGTGGTTCAGGCTGAAAGAGGCTTGATCTGGCAAGTTGTCGGCGACCAGCTTGCCGTAACCAATGAGTTTGCTACCAGCGGTCATACCTGCT
>CAZBOX010000226.1:0-10442 GCA_964493595.1 uncultured Candidatus Obscuribacterales bacterium
CAGAAGTTCATGGGTGACGGTGGTTTCCGGTCTGTCTGTTTCTGCGTCTTCAATGAAATCGCCAAGGCGGGAATCTTCTTCCTTACCGATTGGTGTTTCCAGTGAAATCGGCTCTTTGGCTGCTTTGATGATTTCGTGCAGTTTGACCAGCGAAACATCCATCGACTTAGCCAGTTCTTGTTCAGTCGGCTTGCGATTGAGTTCTTGAGCCAATTGGCGCGTAACCTTCTTCAGCTTGTTGATGGTTTCAACCATGTGCACAGGCACACGGATGGTGCGGGATTTGTCCGCCAGAGCGCGGGTGATTGCTTGACGAATCCACCATGTGGCGTATGTCGAGAATTTGTAGCCGCGTTCGTGATCGAATTTTTCTGAGGCGCGGATAAGACCGAGGTTGCCTTCTTGAATCAAATCGAGGAAGGAAAGTCCGCGTCCGATGTATTTCTTGGCGATTGATACAACCAAACGGAGGTTGGCTTGCACCAGCTTTCTTTTCGCCATCATGTCGCCCTGCAGGATTTTGCGGGCCAACTCAATTTCTTCGTCCGGCTTGAGCAGTTGAATACGACCGATCTCGCGCAGGTACAGTCTGACCGAATCTTCGGTTGCAATTTCTCTACTGGAGGGGAGCTCTACTGGAGAGTCGTCGTCATCCGCCAACGGATCTTCTTCGTCATCAATGATGGTGAACTGGTCGCCATCATCCATAAGATCCAGGTCTTCTAATTCATTTCTTTTTGCAATGTTCTCGTCTTCTACGAGTGCACCGCCCATAACTTTTTCGCTATCCGGGGACTTTTTCGCCATAACTGCCTCTATATAAGGGTTTCGATTTCGAGCAGGTAAGCAACGCAAACCAAAATCGACTGTTCGCCGCGATTAGAAAGCTCTTATTCCATCCGAATGGTTTTTAAAATGTCCCCGAAGCGGACCAAGTGTTATGGATGGAGAGAATTCCTAAGCGAACTCCGTTTTTGCATCATAGGTGCGTCTTTTGTATTCAAGTGGTTTCTAAATAGTTCCCTAACAATTCCGCGCAATTATGTTGTGACCGTCTAGATACGTCACAGTGCTCAAAGGCAGGGCGGGTTAGTTCGGAAGACTCAATCCAGATTCCTTCTTATATGGTACGGAGGATTCCGCGCCATTTCTTCAGCGTACGCGCAGCGCCAGACCGGGCGTACATCGGCGTTTGGTTTGGGCGTTCTCAACGGAGGTCGTCAAGAGATCGCCGGGCGCCAGGAAACAACGGTTGCTTGGCAACGCCTAACTGCAGTATAAGTGTGGATCGGAACTTGTGCGCGTCTTGTTAACGGAGTTTAAGGCTATTGCAATATTAGCCTCATCTTTCAAATGCGCCAGCAGTTCACTGTCTTCGATTCTTGAGCGAGCGTTCCTGCAATACTTTTAACTGATCTCGAAGTTCGACGGCGCGCTCGAAATCAAGATTCTTGGCTGCTTGCTTCATTTCTTTCTCTAATTTCTTGATTAGACCGGGTATGGCTCGCTGCTTACTTCCTGCCGTCTCTCTGCGGGTTTCCCCACCCTCGAGGAAAAGCATTTCGCCTATAGAAAGATCATCCGATTCTTCTGGTCTGCCGCGAAGGGCCTCCAATATAGGATTCGAAACATGTTTTGTAATCGTTTGTGGAGTGATACCGTGCTCTTCATTGAAAGCTTGCTGCAGGGTGCGGCGCCGCTGCGTCTCGCCAATCGCTTTGGACATCGAGTCGGTCATGCGATCGGCGTACATTATTACTTGACCGGCGGCATTTCTTGCCGCCCGTCCGATTGTCTGCACAAGCGAGCGCTCCGCCCTCAAGAAGCCCTCTTTGTCGGCTTCCATGATGACCACAAGGCTGACTTCCGGAAGGTCGAGACCTTCTCTCAAAAGATTGACGCCGACCAGCACGTCGAATTCGCCCAGCCGCAAGTCGCGCAACAATTCGATGCGCTCCAGCGCTTTCACGTCGCTATGCAGCCAGCGAACTCTGATGCCCAGTTCTTGCAGATATTCTGTAAGGTCTTCTGCCATGCGCTTTGTCAGGGTCGTGACGAGCACTCTTTCATGCCTGGCGGTGCGCAGTTTGATTTCCTTTATCAGGTCGTCTATTTGGCCTTCTATCGGGCGAACGTGGATCTCAGGGTCGACAAGCCCGGTCGGGCGGATGATCTGTTCGATTACCTGACTGCTGATCTGCAATTCGTTGTCTCCCGGTGTTGCCGAGACAAATATAGTTTTGCCTACTTTTGAGAAAAACTCGTCATAGGTGAGCGGGCGATTGTCGCGTGCGCAAGGCAGGCGGAAACCGTATTCTATAAGGGTATCTTTGCGTGATCTGTCACCGCCATACATTCCTTGAAGCTGCGGCAGAGTAACGTGCGATTCGTCGATAAAAGTGAGAAAACCGTCGCGTCCGAATTTGCGAACGAAATAGTCAACCAGCGTCTGAGGCGGCATGCCGGGCGCTCTTCCTTCGAGCACTCTGGAATAGTTTTCGATGCCGTTGCAGTATCCCACTTCTTTGAGCATTTCGATGTCGAAACGAGTGCGCTGTTTCAGTCGTTGCGCTTCCAAAAGCTTGCCTTGCGAACCCAGCTCTTCAAGCCTTGCTGCAAGTTCGAGTTCGATTTGCTCGATCGATCTCTCCAACTCCTGCTCATCAGCAACATAGTGTTTTGCCGGATAAATTCGAGCGATATCGGCAAGCTCTTCAATTTCACCTGTGACCGGATTGACGATGGCAAGCCGTTCTATCTCATCTCCGAAAAGCTCGACGCGCAGAATGCGCTCTTCATAAGAGGGATAAATTTCGATGACGTCTCCGCGCGCTCGGAATCGAGAGCGTTCGACAACCATATCGTTGCGCGCATAGTGAATGTTCACCAGTGCCGTCAAAAGCTCGTGTCTATCTATGTTTTGACCAAGTTTCAGTTCAATTGCTGCAGACAAATATCTCTCAGGAACGCCAAGACCGTATATGCAGCTTACCGAGCCAACCACGACCACGTCATTGCGTTCCCACAATGATCTTGTCGTCGAGTGGCGCAGGCGATCGATTTCATCGTTGATGCTGGCTTCTTTCTCGATGAAGGTATCTGTCGAAGGAATGTACGATTCCGGCTGGTAATAGTCGTAATAACTGATGAAATATTCGACGGCGTTATTAGGGAAAAACTCGCGCATCTCGTTTGTTAATTGCGCCGCCAGGGTTTTATTGTGCGCAAGAACAAGAGCAGGCATCTGTGTTTCTTTAATGACTTGGGCCATCGTCATTGTTTTGCCTGAGCCGGTCACGCCCAGCAATGTCTGAAAGCGGTCATTTCTCTCAATACCGGCTTTCAGTGCGGCGATTGCTTTTGGCTGATCGCCGGCAGGCTGGAAGGAAGAAACAACTTCGAATGGAACTTTCGGATTGTCCGGAGCTTTGGGAAGCGCTTTTTGATACTGAACGCGAAACTCGTTGTCTTTGGCGATTCTCGATTCCATTCCTTTGGCTGCTGCAGAGTCAGCCGCCGCAGCGGTTTTTGCACCCTCTACGCCGTCCTGGTTCGCTTTTTTCTTGCGACTGTCTTTCGCACCCTCTGCGGGTCCGCTATTCGTGTTTGCTGGTTTTCTAGGCATTTAGCGTCACGTTGCGATTGGTTTTGCGCGTCACTAGAGACGGCATCTATGCCGCCCTAAATTTGAACCGCCTGCGGCTCCCCTGAACTCAGGAAAACGAAAATCAGGCTTGCGGCTTGGCGCTGTCTTCCTGAGCTGCTTGCTTCTCTTCGACGTCTAAGGCTGTCTTCAATTCAGACTGAGCATCGGTCAAACTCTTCTTGAAATTGCCCAATCCCTGTCCGAGCGCCTTGCCGAGCTCCGGCAGCTTCTTGGGTCCAAACAGCACGAGTGCCAGAACTCCGACAATCATTATTTCGCCGGGACCTACATTGAACATTGGCTGTCCTCTTTGCTCGCGATTAACTGCAACCTAATCCTAACATGAATGTTCGAGAGCAACCGCCCGAGTCGTCTAAGGTGACGTGGTCAGCCCATTTAGTTGTCGGTTTTTTCTGCGCCCGTCTCTCGCGAACCTGAAGCTTCCTTGCCTTTCGTCGTCTCCTTGCTGTCTGCAGCTTTCGAATCAGGCTGGGGCTCGACTTTGCGAGGATCAGGAATAGGCGTATAGTCGGAAAGTGTCTGAGCGAGTGGAAACTTGAGGTTGCCTGACTTGGCGCGATCGGAAAGCTCAGCGACGAGCGCGTCCATGTATGCGTATTCCGGAACCAGCCCCAGGGGCGCCAGATGTTCGACAATGTTTGCCGCATCAAGAGATGAATTGGGCGGATTGGAACTGAAATTATTCACGTTCATGCGGCAGATGGTTGAGACGTAAACCGGCTCAGGATTTAGCCGCAACCATTTGGGCTTGCACTCGAGGAGCTTGTTGTACAAATAAGCAATATGCGGGTGGTCCGGCTGTCTTTGCGTGTGTCCGACGCGTGCGCCGAAGAGCCCGAAGAGCATCTTCGGGTAGTTAGTCACGACATCCTTGATGTAGAGCGAGCCGTCCCGAGCCTCATAATAAGCTTTGCTGGTTGGCAATTTGGCTATCGAAGCGGGCCAGCGTGACCAGTCGATTTTGTAATTGAGAATAAGCTGTTTTGCTTCGTCGAATGTCTTGCACTTCAGTACAAGTTTCTTCAGCTTTTCGACTGTCGCTTTTCTTGATTCATCGGGCATGCCGTTTACTTTGTCGGAGATAAGTTTGGCAATTTTCTCTTCGGCTTCTTCTGCGTTTCTTGGTTTCCTGTCGTCAGTGCCTGACTTTCCGGGCTTCACGCTCAACGCCAATTTTCTTAAATCTGGTATTTGGAAACCGGTTTTCTTTCCTTCGCTCTTCTGTGCGTCGTTGCCTGCCGGCTGTTTTCCGTCGGCGTTCGGCTTATTCTCTCCGGGTTTCTGACCGCCTGCGGCTTCTCCGGCTGCCGGCTTCGCTCCAGGCTTTGCACCCTGTCCGGGCTGGTTTGGATTTCCTGAGCCGGAAGATTTTTCGAAAACTCTATGGCGAGCCAACGCTTCGGTGATGGGCGGCGCGTATATTTGTTGATCGAGACCGACTTCGCTGGCGTAATTCAGAGCAAATTCAGCTGCCTCGTCCCAGGCTCTATTGTTGTTTTCATCAAAATAGAGCACGCCTTTCAATTCGCTCTCGCCGCGTTTTTTTGCTACTCCCGGGTGCCTGCGGGCATTGGCAGCATACATAAGCTTTCTGTAGTCGACAAGAATCTGACCGGATGCCGCGCTTCCTTCTCTGTAGTGGCGGTTCAAGAACATATCCTTGACCGTGCCCAGATTGTCCGGCGCAAACATGCATCCTGCGGCACCTTCAAAAAAGGCAAGGTAAGAAATGAAGGGAATCTTCTCCTGATGCTTTGCCAGAGTGACAAGAGCAATATTGGCGCCTTTTTCCCAGGCGACAAGTCCGAGAACGCTCTGATCTAAATTGACCGGAATGAGTTCTCTGACCGAACGTCCCTTGTAGTCGTTCGTTTCGCCTTTCATAAATAAGATGACGTCTTTAAGCGCCGTGCTGCATGATTCTCCGAAATTGTCGAAGATGCCGTCCGAATGAAATTGGCGCATGCCGCATCCCGGATAGGCAAATCGCACTTCGGCGATGCCTGAATTGGCGGCGTGCATAGACATGGAAAGGCTGGTCGATTCGTTGCCGTTGACGACGATGGCAATCGGTGCGCCGGCTTTATAGCGAACTTTCTCAGGATAGATGATATTGACGGCAATGCCGTTGCCTGGCGCAACTGCAGACGGCACATATGTGCTTACCGAATCCTCGACAACGGGCACCGGTTTTTTCAAAACCGCCTCGGGCAGTATTGCTCGTGCGTCAGCCGGTTGAACAAATGCGCAGATATTGCCGCATGCACTTGCCATAGTCACTATTAACGAAAGCGCGAAAGCCATAGCAGTTTTGCAAGGTTTCATCGTCTCGCGGTTGCTTGCCATCTGGATATATCCCTATTTGATGTCGTCTTCTATTCGATTTCTATTTAATTCGAATTGAAAATTGTTCGCCAATTTTTGGAACCCGATCAATTCTGTCCGCCCGGAATGATGGGTTGCAGCTTTGGAAAATCGGCGACTGCAGCGAAGTGCTTATAAATCCGATTGAGCAAAGCTCTGCGATTGGCTCGCTTCTTTTCGTCAGGGTCATTGACCATGACCTTTTCGAAGAAAACATCGATTTCCGGTGTCACTTTGGCGATCAGCTTTAGAGTCTTTTGGCTGTCAGCCGTTTTTTCTTTAGCAGCAACTTCCTCGACCTCTTTTGTGAATTTTGCCCAGAGCTGCTTTTCGGCGTCTTCGCTGAAGAGTGACTCGGAAACCTCATCTCCGGCTGGTCCTTGCAGGATGCGACCGATGCGATTGCCGACTCTGAAAAGAGCCAGACCCTCGTCTGTTTTTGCCAGGGATTCGATCAAAGAAAGTCGTTTGAGAACATCACTGACATCGACCAGAGGATCTTTTATAGATAACACTGCGTCGATAATCTCTCTGCTCCTACCGCCTTCCAGCAGCCTTGCTTTCAATCTCTGGGTGATAAATTCATTGACCTCCGAGCGAATTTCGTCGCGTTTGAAGCCGCGCTTGGAATTTTTCAATTTCGGCTCGAACTCGTCCAGCAGTTTTTCAATCAGCGCTGAGACCGAAAGCGGTTTTTCGGGAAGACCCTGAATAAGAATGTCCACGAGGCCTTGAGCCTGTCTTCTCAATGCATAAGGATCGCTGGAGCCTGATGGTTTCTTTCCGAGCGCGAACAAACCGACTACATTGTCCAATTTGTCGATTGCTGAAACCAATTGCCCGACCGCATCTTTGGGAATGCTGTCATCTGTGTGTCTGGGCGCATAGTGAGACGAAATCGCAGTGACGATTTCCGGCGGCTCGCCCTCTTTTTTCGCGTACCAGGAACCTACATATCCCTGCAATTCAGGCAGCTCGCGAACCAGATTGCTGACCAGATCAAGTTTGCACAATTTGGCGGTGCGCTCCAGACACATCTTCACGTTACTGTCCAAGGCCAGCGTGTCGACAATCTGTCCTGCCAGCATGACCAGGCGTTCAACCTTCTCGCCATAGCTGCCCAGACCTTCCTGAAAGGTGAGTTGGTCGAGCGACTCTTTACGGTCGGTCAGCTTTGTCTTCTGGTCGTCGAAATAGAAAAACTTCCCATCTGCCAGACGTGCTTTGATGACGCGCTCATTGCCCTGTTTTATTGAATCTTGTGCTTCCTTTCTGTCGTTATTCGAGATCGTGATGAAATACGGCAAGAGATTGTTGTCGTCACCGTTTTTGGTCTTCTTCTCAACAGGGAAATACCGCTGGTGGTGCACCATGATTGTCTCAATCAAAGTGTCCGGCAGTTCCAGATATTCTTTTCCGAATTCTCCGACCACAGGATGCGGCCACTCTGTCAGGTTGACTACTTCATCCAGCAAAGATCCGCTCAGTTGTCGCGCCTCTCCCCCCAACTCACCGGCTCTATCCAGTACGCCCTTTTCAATTGCCTTGCGGCGCTCGGCAGGATCGACGATAACCTTGGCGTTTTTCAATTTCTCTGCGTACTCAGAGGGGTTTTTCAGATTGATGTCGCCGGGCGAAAGAATGCGGTGCCCCTGGGTAATTCGACCGGACTTGAGACCTTCCAACTGAAATTCGACAACTTCCTCATCGAGCAGGGAGACGATCCATCTGATCGGTCTTGAGAACTTCATTGTCTTGGCGCCCCAGCACATCGGTCTTTCGAAGGGCAATTGCCCGACAAGACCTGGCGCGATTTCCTGCAGTACTGCTTGCGCGGTCTTGCCGACCACGGTCACATTGGCAAAGAGATGCTCTGAGCCGCCCACTTCTTCGCGCTCCAGCTGTTCTACTGTCAAGCCGTATTTGCCCGCAAAACCCGTGGCTTGGGGCGTAGGCTTGCCGTCAGCACCGAATGCCTGCTGAACTTTCGGTCCTTTGACGCGATTGGTGGTTGTTTCCTGCTTGTCTTGCACGTTCTTGACCATGACCACAAGCCTTCTGGGCGTGGACATCGCCTTTACACTGTCAAAGCTCAAGCTGTGGGACTTAAGCGAATCCCCCATCAGCTGTTCGAGTTTGGACTGCGCCTCATTAATTTGGCCGGCGGGCAGTTCTTCGGTTCCAATTTCCAGCAGGTAGTCAGGCATATCTCTTTTTCTTTATAGGACGACAACGAGGGTCCAATTATAGAGAACGAGCCTGCTTAGCGTCTTCAAGTGTAACGGGTATATTGTAGAGACAGTGGCGTGAGTCGTCTTTTCTAGGCTAGAGTCTGGTTTTCGGCGCATAATCAAGTTTTTATGGACCCTACGTTTCTATTCGGAATCGGTATTGCTGTTGTCATCTCCTCGGCCCTCATAATCCGCAATGTTCTATACGGTGAAGAGGGTGTTATCACTAAGAAACGGCGTCTGGAAACGGGCGATCTCGAAGTGAGCGTCCGCACATCGGGTAATGAATATGTTCTCGATGATTTGATGGCTTTGATGAAAAACTATTCTCTAAGCGGCCGCCATGACGATGCGATTGCGTCGGCGAGGAAAGCATTGAATATCGCCGAGCAAGAGTTCGGAAAGAGCGATGATGCTCTTATTCCGATTCTGGAGGCATATGCTGATGTGATGCAGCGCGCCAGGCGCAATGTCGAAGCGAAAAACTTGAAAGAGCGAATCAAAGCAATTCGCGATAAAAAACCTTATGAAGATCGTTCGTTCAAACGTTCAAGAAGATAAAAGCGAGGCACCATAGGCGGTGAAACGGCATTCTATCCTTTCGGCAATCTGTCTGATTTTTCTGCTGTTATTCAGCAGTACAACAGCTTTTGCATACAGCGAAAACGGCTCGTATGCCGGGCTGGAATTTTTCGGTTCTGCACAAATGTCTCGAGAGGAAGTGGAGAAATTTCTCGGACTTCGCAATGGTGTGTCGTATAAATCAGTTGCCGCCGGTGTCGAGCGATTGAAGCGCGCCTTGAAGGCGCGGAGCCTGGAGGCCAATATTCAAATTGTGACCGGTGACGGCTCAGATCTTTATGTTTCGGTAGACATCCTGGGAGATGAAACTGAAATGCCCAGCCGTATTCTGCAAGATCCGCACCAAGTTAACTTTCGCAGCCAGGAGCCTGTGCAGCTACTGGAAAAACTGCATGCCCGGCTTGATTTCCTCGAGGCGCAGGGGCGCCCGGCCAGCGAAGAAATGCGAGATGGAGTCAAATACTATTCCGACGAGCCGTGCAATCAGATAGTCAAAGAATTGATTCGTCACTGCGAGCCGATGCGTGAAGAGCTGATCTATCTCATTCACCATGACCCCAATGCTGTAAGAAGAGCTGATGCAGCTGAGCTTTTGAGCTGGGCGGGCGAGATACCGGATACGGCTATGAAATTGCTTCCGGCTGTCGATGACGTTGATTTGAATGTGCGCACGATAGTAACGCGGTATTTGTTCAAGAGCCTGCCGCTGCTGCCGGATGACTTTCCTTACGCTGACATGGTTGACGTGTATAGCCGTGACCTGGCACGTCCATCGCATGATGACCGTTCCAAATCCCTCTACATGCTACTGGCATTATTGAAGAAGCGTCCGGAGCTGGTCAGGCAAGTCCGGTCTCTGGATGATAAGAGGATACAACAGCTGAGAAATCGGTCTGTTGTGCCTTCGATAAAATTGGCGTGCGCCCAGTTCGAGAGGGTCTTTGCCCGCGCAAATACAGGCCTGACTGACGTTAAGCCGAATTTGGATTTTTTGCCGCCATAACCGTTTGAAACGTGTTTGCTGGGGTATTATCAATTTAGTCGGTGGGAGTGGCTTGCAGCCTCGTTTCGACTATTTGTCATGAGGGCGCCTCCCATCGGCTCTTTTATACGTCACCGAATAATCAAGTCAGACTATACGCCCGGAGCCGTCGTATAGCAGGCGCTCCACGGGGCGCCCCCCGATAAGGTGAGATTCAACGATTTCTTTCACGTCCTCTGGCTTGACGTGTGCATACCAGACTGACTCCGGATAGACGACCATGACGGCGCCATGTCCGCACTGGTCGAAACATCCAGCTTTATTGATGCGAATCTGTTTTTTGAGACCGCGCTCCGATATCTCTTTTCTCAGGTTGTCGCAAACTTCAATCGAGCCCGAGCCGGGGCATGTTTTGCCGGAGACGCACACAAATACGTGTTTTTCAAAAACTTGCATATTTATCCAAATACTGTGAGAAGAGCTATTCTAACGCCTCCTTGCCTGCTGCGCAAAAACAATTTAGCGGCATTCTCCGTCGGCTCTGATACCGTATGTAGTGGTATCAATTTGTGCTGGATGCAATCAGCAGAGGTACAACTCAATGATTGAGTACGAA
>CAZBOX010000227.1:0-10419 GCA_964493595.1 uncultured Candidatus Obscuribacterales bacterium
GCTCCATGTAGAAGTTCAAGCCGAGCAGCGCCGCTACAGGGAGCAGCGCGGCGGCTACGATTAAAAGAGTGGTCATTGTTATGCTCCCAATTAGAGGGTGAGTTCGTAGCAATTGAGCACGCGCTTACGACCCTTGAACGTTCCGACTTGTTGGAAGCCGAAACGCGGGTAGTAGCCGTTGCTTCGCATGCCGACCGGGGTTTTGAGGGCAACTTTCTCCATGCCGCGCTTGCGCGACGCGGCAATCAGTTCGGTGAGGAGAAAGCTGCCAATGCCGCTGCTCTGCATGTCCTCGGCGACGCCGATTTCATGGAGCGTGGTGGTACCGTCCTGGCGATGGTAGGCGCGCAAGAAGGCGACGACGCGTCCTTCGGCATCTTCCACCACGCGGATGCGATGTTGCGACTTTTCGCCATCGGCGCTCTGGTGCTTCACCGCGTCATCGACAACTACCCTCGGCAGATAGCCGAAGGAGTTGCGATTGTTCTTGCTGTTGATGATCTTGCGGATGCCGAGGTAATCGTCCATCCGCGCGTCACGCACGGTGAGTGTGGTCGGCAGCTTGTTGCGCAATTTTGTCGGCAGCTTGCTGCGGTGTGCGATGCAGGAAGGCCCACCAGCAAGGAGACCTAACTTTGATTTTGCCATTGTCGTTCTCCTCTGGTTAGCCTGCGAGCGCAGCAGCGAGCATGCGGTCGTAGGTGCCCTGGCGGTCGAAGTCCGTCTTGGGCGGGTTGTAGGGCAGCGCATCGGTGTAGATACGCGCGAAATCGCCGGCGGTCGCCTTGCGAACTCGGGCGTTCCACACCTTGATGAGCTGTGCGGCACAGGCGTCTGGCAGCGGTTCTCGGCGAGTGCGGAACTTGCTGGCGAAACGTCCCATCCAGCCGTTGCGGCGGACATTCTCGAAGATATGAACGATCTCGGGAACGTCGCTCACGCCGGAGGTGCTGATGATGAAAGGCGCCTTCTCGTAGCGGAAGGGCATCGTGCTGCCGGTTTCGTTGGATACGCCGGTTTCACTGGATTCACCGGCTTCACCGGCTTCAACGGATAGTCCGGTTGCGCCGGATACGCCAGTTTCACTGGATACGCCGGTTTCACGGGATACGCCGTTCTTACCCGATGTCTCCCAGCGAATCTCGCTGCGGTCCGAGTAGGGAATCGGTGTCACCGGCGGTGTCAGGTACACCAGCTTGAAGCCGGCGTCGCCACCCTGGACAAACGCGATGCGGGCGCCTTTCAGTTCGTGCACTTTCTTCGGGTGCATGAGGTTCGTCTTGTGGCATCCGGTCAAACCGAAGCTGCCGAATTCCCAGAACGGGTCCGAGCGCATCTCCGTCGGACGTTCCATGTGCGGCTGCCGGAGCAGCGCGACGAGCACTGTCTGCTTCTTGGGCATGTTCTTCTCCATGAGATTTGTTATGAGTGGAGAGCCTCCGCACTCTCGCGCGATGGCTCTCGGTTTCATTCGACAAACCGCACAGAGAAACGCCCTGCGCGATTGTTATTCTTGCTTGGCGATCGGAGCCACTTCTTGTGCAACCGGAGCCACTTTCTCCGCGACGATTACGCCCGTGGTGTGCGGGTAGGGCAGGAGTTCGCCGGGCTTGCCGCCTTCGTCGGCGAACAGCCAGGCATGCCCTTGGTAGCGGTTTTCCTCAATCCAGGGATTGAGGTAGCTGTCGCAGTGGACCATGCGATAGCCGAGATTCGTGAGCTCGCGGGCCCACTCATCCGTCGTCCAGACGCCGAACTCCTCGTTGACTTCCATCGCCCAGTTGACGACGTAGTCTTTCTTCGAGAGGAATTCGTTGGCTTCGTGCAGAGTCATGCGAAAGTGCTTGACGCCGTCGAAGACGCGCTCTTCGTAGGTGAAGCCGGGTTTGTCCGACTTGCCCTTGAACTCGCGGGCGAATTTGCCGAAGCGCTCCTCGAGTTCTTTGTCCCTGCACTTCAGCCACACGAGCTTGTCGCCACCCTTGGGTTTCACTCCGTCGCGGATGATGACGCGACCGCCGACCATCAGCTCCAGCCAGGCGTTCTGCAGAGCCAGACGAATCTGATTGCGGTCGTAGCCGTTATAAGAGTAGACCTCGTGCATTACCGACGAGAAGATGATGGTAGACACCGTTCCTTCAGCAAAGCGCTTATGGATGATGTTGCCCATCACGACGGCGACATTGTGGTTGGCGTAGTGCTGACCTTCGGAGCGGTGCAGCAGGTCGCGCGACAGATCCATGCCGACAATCTGCGCCTTCGGATGAAGGTTGGACAGATGAATCAGCAGGGTGCCGGTCCCACAGCCTTTGTCGACGATGTAATTGCCGACGATCCAGGGGCAGATGTCCTGAATCTTCACCGCCATGCTTGCGTCCATGCCCTGGCTGTAGACGGCGAAGTCGCGACCATGCGACAGCTCGCCGTCGTCGTTGAGCAGAAGGTCGCTGAAGAGCGTGACGACGCGGTCCTCGACTTCGTGACGTTCGAAGACCTCGCGTGTCTCCTCCGTCGCCATTGCGCGCCAGTTGCCGCGTTTCGCCACCGCCTGCAGAAGGTCGATGGGCAGCTTGCCGGCAGTGCTGGGCACGATTGCTTTGAACCCGGCTTTGGCAAAGTGCTGGTTGACGTCCGGGTTGGACGAGACCAGTACCGTGTTGGTCGGGTCGAGCAGAGTGGCGCCGCCGGACTCCAGCTTCACGACTTCAGTGATGTGCCCCGTCCATGCAAGCGAGTCAGGAATGTCCGCCGCCGCGTGGATTTCGTAGGGGCGACCGAGCTTCCTGGCGAAGCCTTCGGCGATGAGCTTTCGCTCGTTCGAATAGAGCGGGTGACGCTTGGTTCCGCCCTGCCCGTCCGCCGTGATGACGAAGACGAGCTTGCCCGGCACGTGCTTGAGAGCGCGTTTGAGCGCACGTTCCTGATCCTTGGTGACGCCGTGCCAGCGACCGACGAGCAGCAAGAACTCGGGTTCGATGCCGAGCGCTGTCGTGATCGCTCCAGCCAGCTTGCTTGCTGCCGGCCGGGGCGATTTCTCTACATGAGTCTTGCGCATAGTTTTTCTCCTGCAAAGCGATACGGCAGCTTTTGCCGAATTAGACACAGCGCCGATGCCGACCGTTCGAAGTGAACTGACAGACATCGGCGCCGGTCCGTGATCGTCGAGCCAGAGCCGACGACCACTCGGTCGCAGGCTCTGCGCTACTTGCGGATTGCCTTCTTGCCCTTGAGTGCCGCTTCCACGGTGCGCCGGGTCGGCTTCACCATGTTTGCGATCACTGCGTCCGTGAACTGCACAGTGTTGACCTGATTGCCGTTCTTCATGAAACGCGCCAGGTCACCGGTCGCCGTCTTGGAACGCAGGGTCTTCTCGATGGCGCGAGTGACGCACACGGCGGCCTCGTCCCAGTCGATGTATTCCAGCATCATGACGCCCGAGAGCGTCAGCGAGCAGGGGTTCGAGATACCCTTGCCGGCGATGTCCGGGGCGGTGCCGTGCGTGGCTTCGAACATGGCGCTCTTGGCGCCGATGTTGGCGCCCGGAGCGATGCCCAGCCCACCGACCTGTCCGGCGGCGTCATCCGAGATGTAGTCGCCGTTGAGGTTCGTGGTCGCTATCACGGAGAACTGCGTCGGCTTGCAGAGCAGCTCGAAGAACGTGGCGTCGGCGATGCGGTGGTTGAGCAAGATCTTGCCTTCCGGCAGCTTGCCGCCATGCACCTTCCACAGATCTTCCTCCGACACCATGATGTCGCCGAATTCCTCAGCCGCCAGTTCCAGACCCCACTTCAGGAAGGCGCCTTCCGTGTGCTTCTGAATGTTGCCCTTGTGCACGATCGTCACGACCTTGCGTCCGTGGTCGATGGCGAACTCGATGGCGGCGCGCACGATGCGACGTGAGGCGTACTTCGAGATCGGCTTGATGCCGATGCCGGAGTCCTCGCGGATTTCGTAGCCGTACTTGCGGGCAACGGCGATGATCTCGCGCGCGCCTTCGGAGCCGGCAGCGAACTCGACGCCCGAGTACACGTCTTCGGTGTTCTCGCGGAAGATGACCACGTCCAGATCCTGCGGGCGCTTCACCACCGAGACGATGCCCCGGAAGTAGCGCACAGGACGGACACAGCTGTACCAGTCGAAGTGCTGGCGCATGGTCACGTTCAGACTGCGGATGCCGCCGCCGGTGGGTGTGCCCAGCGGACCCTTCATGCCGATGCCGAAGTAGTCCAGCATCTCCAGGGTTTCCGGAGGCAGGGGGCTGCCGAACTTGGACACCGCTGCATCGCCGGCATAAGCCGGCAGCCAGACGATGTTGCGCTTGCCGCCGTAGCACTTCGCCACCGCAGCGTCGATGATGCGACGAGTCGCGTTCGAGATCTCCGAGCCGATGCCGTCTCCGTCGATGAACGGGATGATGGGGCGGGTCGGTTTCACCGGCTTTCCGTCCACGAGCTGGATGACTTCACCATCCGGAACGGGTTCGCCATAGAACTTTCTGACAGGTTTTGACATTTTTCGAACTCCTTTCGTCAGAGTTTTCAACGAAGAACAGTTAGTCCGGGCGCTACTCGCGTGACGAAGCGCGAGCTAGGACCGGACTGGATACGCTTTCGACTTGGGGCCGGTATCGGCTTCTTACGAAGACCGAATCCAGCCTGTGCTGTAGCTGTTAGTCAACCCTCGGAAGAATTTCCGAGCGGATTGCCGAGAAGTCTGTAGGGACGGGTTTCGGTGTTTGTCTGACTAAAAAGCTCCAAAAGTTGAAAGAGAAAGATTACAGATATGACCCTAATCAGTTTCTCGACTCTTCTGGCAATGCTTATTAGCTAATAATTTACGCAAGCCCGCGCGAAATTCCGAAATCTAAGATTTATAAGTTCACCTAGCTGCGATAGCTCATGAGAAAAGCTCGAGTAAGCGTAAATAATCGCGAGTCTTACAGAGTTACGTTCTTCACGACCAACGTGCTCGCGCAAACTACTGTGTTTTTCGTGTCGAAAGGCTTCTGAAGGGTGCTTTGAGCGTATTTGTGTAGAATGGAAAAGAGAGCAACTATCAACGGGTGATGATTCATGTGGCGAACCTCCACACGAGTCTTACAAAGCACAGCCTTCCTTCTGGCTGTTCTGTGCTTTGTTTTCGTTCGTACAACGTCGCTCGGCGCCGGGGACGGTGAAAGCGTCGTCAAAGCATGCGGCGAGATCTTTCATGTCTGTATTTCAGGCTCTCCAGAAGTTTTGTTGGAAAGCAAGCCTGACAAAATATCGCGTATTGACTCGCCAGCTGGTACTGGGATATTCCTCAAGCCTGTGAACGAAAGCGCCGATCAGGCAGTGCTGGCGATGCTGTTTTCAAAATCTGATCGGATTGTGAGCAAAAAGCCGATCTGGTTGATAAATCAAGCTTTGTTGATTTAGTCATCTAGACCTGGAACTGAAACTATAGCTGGTGGCATCTCCCGATCGAAGAGAAAACCGGCGGCATTGCTCATCGTGTCACGCGGCACCTGGGCTCAAGTGGATTTGGAGTTTCTTGATGACGGAACTTGCTCTTATTGCAGATTTGGCTTTGATATGGATCGTGGCTGCGGTGGCAGGCTATATCTGCGCACGCTTGAAAGTCCCGCTGATAGCCGGTTATACCGGAGTAGGGATTCTGATCGGACCACACTGTTTACGCTGGATCAGCGAACCTGGTGACGTCCACGTGCTGGCCGAGATGGGTGTGGCGCTGCTGCTTTTTGCCCTTGGTGTCGAAGTTTCACTCCGGCAAATACTCAAGTGTTCTTTGAAAGTGGTTGGTACGGCAATACTGCAGATTTTCTTTACCGTCATTGCTGCGTGGTCGGTGGCGCGCCTTTTTGGATTTGTGACTACGCCTGCCTCCGGTATTCTTTTTGGCTGGATCTGCGCGCTCTCAAGTACTGTAGTTGTGACCAAAACGCTCATGGATAGAGGGGAAATCGATGCCATTCATGGACGTATGTTGTTGCCCGTATTGATTGTGCAAGATCTCAGTCTTGTTCCGGTAATCGCCCTATTGCCTGCGTTTTCCGGCGCTGGCGGAGACAATATTTCACAAGTAGTATTGATGGCTTTTGCCAAGGCCATTCTGCTAATAGGCGGCGTAATCATTGGTGCATACACAGTTGTGCCTGCGCTGCTGAAGCCTATCGTCAAATCTCAACATCGAGAATTGTTTCTTTTGACCATTCTGGGTTTATGCCTGGGTGTAGCGATTATGAGCGACAAAGCAGGGCTGTCCCTTGCTCTTGGGGCATTTCTGGCTGGGATAATGGTAAGCGAATCGCCTTATGGCTCTCAGGCGCTAGTGGATGTAATGCCTCTGCGTGACTTGTTTGCAGTTGTGTTCTTCGTGTCCATCGGCATGTTGTTGAATCCTGTATTTTTAGCTTCTCATGTCGTGGAAGTGCTGGCCTTCGTCGGGTTGCTCTTGTTTCTTAAGGTGGTTGTCGGCACGGCCAGCGCGTTTTTGTCGACAAGCAACTGGTGGAGCGCGCTCTTGTTTGGTGTTGGTGTCGCACAAATAGGAGAATTTTCCTTTGTTCTGGCAATGTTGGGCTATCAGGCAAAACTACTGGAAGATTCGCTATATAACTTGTTCTTCGCCTCCGCTGTCATCACTCTTGTGCTCTCTCCCATATTGATGAACTCCGTTCCTCGCCTGCTGGGCCGATTTGCATCGGTGAAGGCTCGGGAGGAAGCTGGTGTTGCCGGTGATGGCGTCGGGGAGCATGGGCTTAATCTTTCCGGACATGTGATCATTTGCGGCTTTGGCAGAACCGGGCGCAATTTGGGAATGGTGCTCAAAGGAGTGAATATTCCCTATGCCGTCGTTGAATTGAACGCCTCTATTTTGGAAGAGCTTGATGCTGACGATATCCCGCATGTTTTCGGTGATTCGGTGAGCCATCTTGTCTTGCAGCGGGCGGGGCTGGCTCAAGCACGTGTTCTTATCGTCACTGTGCCCGATCCGCTTGCGGCCTTGACGATAATCAACATGGCGCGAGAGATGAATGCTGACGTGAAAATCATAGTGCGCGCGCATCGGTCGGAGGACATCAATGTGCTCCGGGCTGCAGGTGCCAATGCCGTTGTGCAGCCGGAATTCGAGGCTGGTATCGAGATTTCGCGCTTAACGCTGATGAGTTTGAATATGGGAGATCCGATTATTCAAAGAGCATTGCAAGATGTTAGAACCCAGCGCTACAGGCTGTTTCAGCCTGATGTCGCCGAGGCATCTCTGGCTCAACTGATTGGTTTTGCTCACGATGAATTTATTGGTACATGGTTCGTCGTCAATAAATCGGCGATTGTAGGTCAAAGTTTGCAGCAGCTTGATATAAGGCGCCTGACCGGAGTGACGATTTCAGCGGCACGCCGGGGCAATAATCTCGTCGTTCATCCTGATCCTTCTTTTGCGCTTGCTGAGGGGGATGAGCTTTATGTGGTCGGAACCCAGGATCAGCTCGTAGACTTCGAGGATACCTACCAAATTACGCGCTTCTGCCCTACATCCGAATACACGAGCGACGACATCAGTCCGTCACGCTTGCTTCTGGAAGAGGCGTAGTGGAGAGAAGCAGGTGCGAAGACTTTTCGCTGGATGCGAGAATCTGTCTATCCGCCCAGATATTGTCGAGCGCACTCCGCTAATAGAGCCGAGCCGAGGGGCAGGGCGCGTTCGTCGATATCGAATTGGGGAGTGTGAATTGCCCTTGGCGAATCTTCTATCTTCGTGCCGAGGAAGAAGAAGGCACCGGGCACGACTTGCGACATGAAGCTGAAGTCTTCGGCACCCATTTCGTAAGTTGACTCGATGACATTCTCTTTGCCTAGAATTCTCGAGGCCACCGAGCGAACGACATTGTTAATTTGCGGGTCATTAGTCACCGCTGGGTTATCCTTGGTCCGCTTAATTTCGTACGAGCCGCCCATCGCTTCGACAACAGAGAGAGCTTTTTTCAGTTCTTCGAATATCAATTCGCCCACTTCCGATTCGAAATAGCGCGAAGTGCCGATCAGCTGTACC
The DNA here is from genome assembly GCA_964493595.1 of uncultured Candidatus Obscuribacterales bacterium. Classification (GTDB taxonomy): domain Bacteria; phylum Cyanobacteriota; class Vampirovibrionia; order Obscuribacterales; family Obscuribacteraceae; genus QKMZ01. The sequence continues at coordinate 8,053 of CAZBOX010000227.1, forward strand.
TCTTCGGCAACAATATTGGGTCTGTACGTGGTGCTCTTGATGCCTCCGAATGTCAAAACCGCTGGCTCGAGGGCAGATTTGCGGCGCGAGATGATGGTCTGAATCGCTTGTACCGCCTGTGCCGCCAGGATTACAGCGTCGATACCATATTGTGGATAGGCTCCGTGCGTCGGTATTCCGCGAATGCTTATCTCGAATGTGTCGCAAGCGGCGAGCATGGCTCCGTCTTTGACTTTGATTTTGCCGACCGAAGTTTTGGGATCGCAGTGCAGGGCAAAAACAGCGTCCACATCATGCATGCAGCCTTGCTCAATCATAAGCGTGGCGCCTGATTTTCCGTCATCGTTGACCATCTCTTCGGCTGGTTGGAAAAGAAAGCGAACCCGTCCATTCTTGGGTGGGTCTTGAGCCAGAAGCATGGCGGCGCCGAGAGCGCAAGCCGTGTGGGCATCGTGTCCGCAAGCATGCATGACACCGACATTGGAGGAGCAGTATTCGTTCGGATTCTCCTCTGTGATCGGCAGGGCGTCCATGTCTGCTCTCAAGGCAACGGTTCTGCCTGCGCTGGCATCACCGATTTCCGCTATAACGCCTGTGCCGCCCACTCCCGGCCTTACGTCATAGCCCAGTTTTCGCATTTTTTCTACGACCAGTTTGCCGGTTTGGGCTTCATCGAAACTTAATTCAGGGTGTTTGTGTATGTGCCGGCGCAATTCGACGATATCGGATTTGAATTTCTCGACCTGCTCGAGAACGGGTGCTTGTTCGACTTTGCTTGACATGGCGGATAAAACCCTTCCTATCGAACGCGTTCGGCGCATTCTTCGGGGACAAAACCCGCAGATCATACAACGCGGTTTGGCAACGGATACGAGGATCTTGATAATGTGAATCAAGTAAGGGCCCCTCGTGGTATAGGGGAAGTGGGGCTGTTCGCTTTGCGAGTCGGGGGAATCTCGGATATGGTTAAACGTTCTCTGTCGGGCGTCCTGTTGGGTTTGCTTGCCTGTTTCTCTTTCTCTGGCGGTGCGCTCGCTCAGAATTCACCGGCTGGAGGTGCTGATGACCTCAATACGCGCATACATAGACAGTTGCAGCGTATAGAGCGAGGAGTCAAAATCGGAGCGATTAATGCCGACCAGGCCAACAAGTTGAGGGCTTCGGTTTTGAGCCTGCAGGGTCAGGTGGCTGCAAAACGCCAGGCAGACGGTACTTTGAAAAAGGAGGACCTGACGCTTTTCGAGAATCTTTTCAATCAGAACAGCAATATGATTCACTCTACCATAGGCTCCGGCGAACGAAAGGCAGACGGAGCTGCCGCGGTCGGCCCGGCATGGACGCCAGGCAAGGACGGCGCGCAGAATCCCAAATCTTTGCTCCAAGAAATGAAGGTTGAAAATCGCCGCGAGCTAAGGCAAGAGCGCCAGGCGATAGAGCAAAAATTGGAACAGCAACAACTGGACTATGAACACCAGATGATTCCAGAGTTGGCCAATCAGAAGAAGTCGATTTTGAATGGCAAGCAACAACTCAAAGACATCAGGAAAGAGCAGAACGCCAACTAATTTTCTTCTGCTGACTTGGTTTCGGTTGGTGATTCGGTCTTCGATTCTTCGCCCTTACCAGTCTTAACTTCGGCCGCACTATCTGTTTTTGCTTCGGTTTCGGCCGAAGTCTTCGTTTCTGTTTCCGAAACGGTAGCCGGCGCTGATGGAGCCGCCGCATTCGTAGTTTCAGAATGTTTGCTCTGATGGTCCTGCCAATATTGCCAAATTGACACCATCACCAGTGGCGTAAGTATCAGAGCAGAAACCAGCAAAATCTCAACCCAGAGAGGAAAGCCCCTGGGATGTAATTCGGGTTGGTCGAATTTTTCCATTTTCTGTCTCTTGCACAGTAGTTTTTTGCAATCTCAAGTCTACAATTCTTCCGGCGAATCTGGTGAAACCTTCTTCAAATTTTGCGACTCTATCGGCAAGGCAATTTGCAATCTGCAGGGTCCCTTGTACACTATGCTTTCAAATATGTTGGAAGTGGACAAGTGATTTCGTCTGAAAAAACAGCAGAGTATAAAGAGCGTATTGCCGAAGAGCTGAGAGAGTTTTCGACCATCTCTCTTTATCTTGCAGTTAATTTCCTGCTTCTCTCAACGTTCAAGTCTCTTATTCTGATTCAATCTGGTGTCAATGATTTCGTTCACGGCTACATCGTCGCGCTTGTAGAGTCTGTTGCGCTGGGTAAAATCGTGCTTCTTTGCCAGAAAATCCCTTTTTTGAACGAGACGATCAATCGGCGGCCGCTTATCGTCTCGGCTCTTGTAAAGGCTGCTTTCTTAGCTGTTGTAGTGTTTTTCGGCGGTCAGTTGGA
>CAZBOX010000228.1:0-10417 GCA_964493595.1 uncultured Candidatus Obscuribacterales bacterium
ACTGCCGCTCACTGCTTCAATCGTCCCACGGGCCGCAGACACGAAAGCAAGAGTCGCGGTACCACAGGAAAGTACAGGCGAACGAAAAACCAGCACTGTCGCCGAATTGAATAATGACGGTGCCACCACCAACGGTGTCAATAGAAATCTAGAACAAAGCAAGCCCGAAAACCAAAATGCAGGCGAGAAGAAAACCGAAACAACGGCGCCCAAAGAAAGATACGGATATGTAGGATTATTTCTCGACCCGGCATCGATCACAAAAGCTCAAAACGGACTCGTCATAGACGGACAAAATGTCCCCTTGCAGTGGAAAGCCCCGAGCAGCATGCACATAACCGAAAAGTTCGGCGTAAAAGAGAGTGCAGGACAAAACATCGTCGAGCAAATAAATGGACAGAGTCGAGAAATAAAAGTGGTCGGGCTGGCTGTCGATGCCAAAGGAGTAGAGGCGCTAGTCGTCAGCGTCGATGGAAAAACCGTGCGAGAAGACGGCAGACCATACCATGTGACTCGCTCGCTGGCGGAAGGACGACGCGCCAATGAAAGTATGGCAGTAGTGGAAAAAGCGCTGGCTGCAGAGAAGGCAAGACAGAGTGGCAATACCTCCGAAATCAAACCAGAGGATTTGGAGCGCTATTCATATCGCGAACTGAAGCCGGAAGAACAGTTCGACCTCAGATTCGAACCGCGCTTTGAAGAAACACAGACGACGGCCCCGCAAGAAAAAGTCTCAAAACCCAAAGTCGAGATTCCATTCGAAAACCAGCCGCCCAAAATGCAGGTAATAACTGCGATTAAGAACACGCCGCCGGACTATTTCTCACGTGCTCTGTCTATGCGCACTCCGGAAGGAAGAATCGGCTCCTATTTCGAAATGACACCCGACCAGCTGAAGCAAGCCCTGTTTCAAGCCAAGTGGGAGCCCTATGATCCACGAGACGCGGATGGCAACCCGATCATAAAAGGCGCTCGAGGATATCGCGCCACCATAGAAGGTGGCAGACTGGGAATGACCACGGTCGAAAGTCTTCCGGCCGATGCAAAATTATATCTGGCTGACGTCAAAGGCACCGGCAACTGGTCTGTGGATACTGTGGGGGCTAAAGGCGAACCGACGAATCACGTCACTATGATCGTTGGAGAAGCCGAAGGCAAGCAAGTAGTTTGGACATTTCATCCAGGCGAACCGGTAAGACCATCCGCACTTGATTCATCGAAAGTCGGCCAGGCTTTGTCTGAATCAGGCATTGATCTATCCGGGCTTCCTGAAAGAGGCAATGGTCGCCGCATCGCCATTACCCGAGCGCAGCTGGATAGAATCAACGCCACTCTGCCGCCCGAAAGCCAGATGAATATGGCGAAGATTGAAACGGAAGCGAATATACCTGCGGACCTGCCGCCGCCGGCAGAATTCAAACCGGCTCCTAAAGAGACGCCGCTTGCCGAGCCGGTTGAAGCCGTGCGGCTTCCGGAACTGAATGCTCTCGAGTCTCTGCCGAACCAAATGGATCGCGCTCGCTTTCAATCTATATACAGCTCATTGCCTGAGAGTGTTCGCGCCAGGTATGTCGCAAAGCTGAACGAAACGATAAAAAATCCCAACGAGGTCGCACGCACAACCGGCGTGCGCGGGATCATGCACGAGATGAATCGTGTTCAGCGGATTATCGAACAGGCAATGGAGACGATCGAACCTGGCATAGCAGTATCAGAGCCGGTTCGTTATCTGGGTTACGACAATAAAGCTGCCGACTTTTCCGTCCCGCCGAGCAAACCGCTCAAAGCAGCTATCGCATCCAACATTCCAATCGTTAGAGAAGGCGGCAAGCCGTATGTGTACGAGCTGAATTCTTCCCCGCGTCGTTTATATGGCAACGATGCCCAGCAGCGCAATCAGATTCTCAAATTCCAGGCGGCGATAAACGAAGGCACTGTATCCGGTGCAACAGTGGAAATCAACGGTCGTATCAGCCCTGAATTTGTTCAATGGCTGAATGGAAAAAACGTGGGCGACATACGTCAGGCTCCTGATGTTGAAGTCCTCTACAACATAAACCTGCCCAGCGGCGGTGATTATACATTTATTCTCAAGAGCGCCGCCAATAATCAGGGGCTGAAGTTCACCAACTCAGACAGAGCCTTCTCACCCGAAGACCGGCAGGTCATTAACGGCATCTACAAGGCGATACAAGATCGCAGCATTGGCGAGATCATCTCTGGCACCAATATCGAATCTCCACCTCCGTCGCTCGCACCGTATATAGGCGATCCGTTTCAGATAAGAGATCTAAGCACATTCAATCAATACGACAGGCTTCGTCTCGAGTCCACATGGAACAAACTGAGGCAGAAAGCAGATAGCGACAGGATCAACGTAGAGAACCCGCGAAATGCTCTCAGCGAGTACAACACGGTCGAATACATAAATGAAGCGACGCGCTGGTATCAAAATCACCTCAAGCAAAATCCGCAAACAGCGAAAGCAAAAGCAGCATACGTCATCAAAGACGAAGCAGGCATAAGCAAAGTTGTAGACCTGACCTATCAGCGAGCACAAGAGGTCAAAAGATACGAAATCGAAAGACAAGGTTCTGCAGAAGAAGTCGCGCGCCAGGCCGAGAGAGAAGCGCTCGGGTACACAGGCCGAAAAGAAGGCATATCTCTCGATATGGAACACTTCATCATGGATGCCACGCAGGAGCACAACAAGGGCGGCAACAGACGCGGGCGCAGCTATGACAACCCTGAGCGGTTTCAGACCGTGGATCAGGTCATGGAATACATGAAGGGGCAAGATCGAAAGTTGACGGACATGCAAGTACATGATCCGGTGAGCGGAAAAACAGAGGTGATGTCGGACGTTTCCGGCAAGCAGATCACTCAGCGCTCGCAGAAAGTACAAGCAGAAAACCTTGAGCGAGCCAGACAGAAAGTCGAGCAGTACGAACAGCGCTACGAAGAACTGAAAGCGAAAGAAAATCGCACAGCAGGCGAAGACGCAGAATTGCGATTTCTCACATCAAGACATGGTGGCTACAGAGTTCATAAGTCTGCCATTGATGCGGCTCAGGCCAAAATCGACGAAATTGCTCAAACTCGCAAACGCGCAGACAGACGCAATGTCAATTCGATACCGAAAGAAGAGCGCCAGGCTTATTTCGATGAGATGAAAGCCAAGGCAGCCGAGTATGACAGGCAGACTGAAGCTCTGCGCCACGAAATGGAAAGAAGATACAAGCAAGTTCTGGGCGGCGATGCAGAGTGGAACAAACTGGCATTGCGAGTAAATGTTTAAGAGCAAAACATAATGAAGTTTGTCTATGTCGTCAATGGCGAAGGAAAAATTCCCATTACAGAAGAGGTTCTCAGAGGAGAAGCAGCGGGTCGCGCCGCGCACTCTGAGCTGGCTCAAGGACGCAATGTCTACGGTGCAGGTGAACTTGTATTTGCAAAAGATCCTGTCACTAACGAATGGTATCTAGCCGAGATCAATAATGCTTCCGGGCACTATCGACCACCCGGCAGTGAAACTCTCGTCTACGTGCGCAACTTGATTCAGAGGCAGGGAGTGGACACGTCGAGAGCAATCATCAATGATGCATTGCAGCGTGGCACTCCGCTTGTCGATGCGCACTTCCTGGATGTCGGGGGAATGCCGCCGGACAAGCCGCACTCGGCAGAGCGCAAATAGCCTTGATTAAATCGAGGATTTAGCCGCGTTTGAGCTTGACACGGCATTAGATGTAGCGGGAAGATTGGCAGCTATTGGAACATTATCGTGCCGTCCAGTTCGCTTCGGTGAGTGAAACGGCGGAAGCCCGTCAGTACTTTGCGTCGCGGTCCGAAGGAGGGCAAGGGGATGAGCGTGGGAACGGCAAAAGAAAAAGCATTCGTGAGCACTCTTGTCAAGAATTCCTATGGCAAGAGTCTTGTACGCTTGACCAAGATCAATAGGTCGGGAAAAGTTCCTACCTGGAAAGAAATTACAGTCGAGACGGAGCTTGCCGGACCGGATTTCGCCGGATGCTATTACGAAGGCGACAACAGCAAAATCGTCGCCACCGACTCGATGAAAAACACGATTTATGTTATCGGTGCAAGAAACGAATTGAAGAGCATCGAAGAATATGGTCTGGCACTGGCAAAGCATTTCCTCGATGAATACAAACATGTAGACGATGTCCAGATAAGAATCAGCGAAGAAGTCTGGTCGCCGATTCCAATCGAAGGCGGCGTGCATCCGACTTCATTCGTGAAAGCGCAGAGCGATTTGCGCTGCACGCAGATCTGGATGACAAGGAAAGAAACCAAAATTACATCCGGTATCGATAATTTGATCGTCGCAAAAATCACCAATTCCGAATTTGCCGGTCATATCCAGGATGCTTACACCACACTCAAAGATACGCATGACAGAATATTCGGCACCAAGGTCGAAGCAAGATGGGTGTGGAAAAATACGAGCGCGGATTTCAACGCCGGATACGAAAAAGCAAGGCACGTGATGCTCGAGACATTTGCCAATCACCACAGCCTTTCTGCTCAACAAACTCTGTTTGCAATGGGCGATGCCGTCCTGGCGAAAGTCAGCGATATCGAAGAAATCTCATTGACGCTCCCGAATCTGCACCGCATTCCATTCAATATGGAGCCGCTGGGCATGGAAAACAAAAACGAGATCTTCGTCAATACAAGTGAACCGCACGGTACTATTAGAGGCACCATGGCTCGCAAAAAATAGCAGCGTCTATGGCGGCAAGGCTGTTCAAAAATGACTTATCGATTGTATGCCGCAGTCAATGCCGCGATATCGAGCTTAGACATTCCCAGAAGAGCGGACATCATATTGCCGCATCGCGCCTGATCTTTGCCCTGCATCATTTCAATAAGCACGGTTGGTACTACCTGCCACGAGACACCAAATTTATCGACCAGCCATCCGCAATGACTGGGTTTTCCACCTTCGCACAATTCTGCCCAGAATTTGTCGATTTCCTCTTGCGTCTTGCAATTCACAATCAGCGAGACACCTTCATTGAAATCGAAAGCATGTTTGATCGGGCTGTCGAACGCCATAAATTGCTCGCCATTCAAATCGAAAACAGCATGCTTCACGAGCCCTACCGGCCCGCCTTCACCTTCCAGGAATTTATGCACAGCGACAATTTTCGAATTCTCGAAGATAGACGTGTAATGTTGCATCGCCTTTTCGGCTTTTCCATTATCGTCGCCCTGAAACATCATGCAGGGTGTCAGCTTCTGTTTTGATTCATCGACATTGACGCGCCATGAAACGCCATATTTGTCATTCACCCATCCGAACTTCTCGCTGAAAGGATAATTGTCCAGCGGCATCAGCACCTCGCCACCGACGGCTAGCTTAGCGAAAAGCTCATCGCATTCGGCCACCGTTCGGCAACTGATATGCAACGAGATCGATGGGTTTGGTTTGAAAATCGGCCCGCCGTTAAGCAGCATAATATCCAACCCATCGATTTGCATTTCCAGAGCCATCAAGCTGTCGGTGCTGCGATTAGCCATTTTGGCATTGACTTCACTGTAATTCGTGGAGCGCAGCTTTTTCACGTTTTTGAAAACTGTTTGATAAAAAGCAAAGGCATCTTCTGCCTGATCGTCAAACCACAAACAGACTCCGAAAATATTCATACTGCACCTCGCGACTATTTTTTCTGTGCCTTCGCCCAGGAATCCTTTAACGTCACGATGCGGTTGAACACAAAAGCACCAGGCTTAGTGTCCTTCACATCAACGACGAAATAACCTTGCCGCTCGAACTGGAATCTGTCTGCGGGCTTTGATTCGCCCAGGCTTCTTTCCAATTTGCAACCTTTCAAAACCTGCAATGCATTGGGATTGATGGCGTTGAGAAACTCACTGTCCTTTCCGGTCGGTGGAGCTTCCTGAGACAGAAGACGGTCGTAGAGGCGAACTTCCGCATCAACGGCATGGCGAGCGCTCACCCAGTGAATAGTGCCTTTCACCTTGCGGCCGACAGGATTATTGCCGAGCGTATCGGGATCGTAAGTACAACGAACCTCGACAACATTTCCATTCTCATCTTTCACGACATCAGTGCACTTGATGCAGTACGCATAACGCAGGCGTACCTCTTGTCCAGGAGCCAGTCGGAAATAATCTTTGGGCGGCTCGAGCATAAAGTCGTCCTGCTCGATGTAAATCTCCTTGCAGAAAGGCACTTTGCGTGAGCCCTCTTTCGGGACATCGTGAGGCCAGTAGGAGGCATCGAGCTCTTCCACTTTATCGTCCGGATAGCCTTCGATGACAACTTTCAAAGGTTTCAGCACTGCCATCACGCGTGGTGCTTTCTGATTCAAGTCATCGCGGATGCAAAATTCAAGCTGTGCCATATCGACGGTGCTATTCGCCTTGGCGACACCAACCGTCGAGCAGAAGGCGCGAATCGCTTCCGGAGTAATGCCGCGCCGTCTCATACCGGCGATTGTAGGAAGGCGTGGATCATCCCAACCGTCAACATGCTTGCCTTCGACCAGTTCGAGCAAGCGACGTTTGCTCATCACTGTATAGTTCAAATTCAGACGAGCAAATTCATACTGGTGCGGGCGGCTAGGAAATTTGGCGAAATCCATCAAATTGTCGATAACCCAGTCATACAACTCGCGGTTATTCTCGAACTCGAGCGTACAGATGCTGTGAGTTATGCCTTCCAGAGCATCGGATATCGGGTGAGCATAATCGTACATCGGATAGATGCACCACTTGTCACCGGTCATATGGTGCGGCGTGTGACGAATGCGATAAAGCATCGGATCGCGCATTTTCATGTTGGCGTTGGCCATATCTATCTTGGCACGAAGCACATGCTCGCCGTCTTTGAATTCGCCCTTGCGCATGCGGCGAAACAAGTCGAGATTCTCTTCGACAGAACGGTCGCGATAAGGGCTATTGGTGCCGGGCGTTTTTACATCGCCGCGATACTGTTTTGCCTCCGCATCGCTCAAGCTGCATACATAGGCTTTGCCGGCTTCAATGAGATGTTCGGCATATTCGTACATCCTCTCGAAGTAATCGCTGGCGTGAAAAAATCCGCTCCACTCGAATCCGAGCCAGCGAACATCATCCTGGATTCCTTCTTCGAAAAGTGTGTCCTCTTTGGCCGGATCGGTATCGTCGAAGCGCAGGTTGCAACCACTGCCACTGCCTGGCAACTTCTGCGAATACTCGATACCGAGTCCGAAGTTCAGGCAAATGGACTTGGCATGTCCTATATGCAAGAAGCCATTCGGCTCTGGGGGAAAACGAGTTAACACCTTTTTGTGGCGTTGCGCTTGCAGGTCGTCATTGATGATTTCTCTGATGAAATCAGTGGATTTCGCGGGTGCAGGTGCCGAAGAGCTCACGGATTGGTCCTCTGTGATGCGAGAAATATGCTTTAAGAAAGGCTATTTTACCCTTAAAGGCTGCGCCGGTCAGGGAAAAGCGGCCAAAAGTAACAGCACGTTTCTTGAAAACCAAGCCATAAACAGAAGCGCCCTTCCGCCTGTTTGCAACCTGCAACCTGGTAATTCCGGTGTGATTTAATGATGATTCGCGCGAAATGAATTGAAGAGCCACATGAAAACGACCCTTACAAAAAATACAGCGCATAAAGATGGCTTTGTTGAGGTTCGTGGTGCCCGGCAAAATAATCTACGTGGCATAGATATCGACATCCCCCGCAACGCTTTCGTCGTTTTCACGGGTGTTTCTGGATCGGGAAAGTCTTCTATTGCTTTTGGAACGATTTTTGCAGAAGCGCAGCGCCGCTATTTTGATTCGATTGCGCCTTATGCTCGCCGATTGATCGCCCAGCTGCCCGCTCCTAAAGTCACGGAGATTCGCGGGCTGCCACCGGCAGTTGCATTGCAACAAAGAAGAGGAGAACCGACCGCTCGCTCTTCGGTGGGAACCATCACGAATTTATCCAACTCTCTGCGCATGCTCTTTTCGCGCGCAGGAACATATCCTAAAGGGGCAAAAGAACGCCTTGATTCAGATGCCTTCTCACCAAACACGCACACTGGCGCCTGCCCAGATTGCCATGGCATAGGCATTCTTCATACGGTGAGCGAATCTTCGCTTGTGCCGGACGACAGCCTGAGCATAAAAGAAGGCGCAGTTGCAGCCTGGCCGGGCGCATGGCAGGGCAAGAATTATCGCGATATTTTGAACGTGCTCGGCTACGACGTTAACAAGCCCTGGAAAGAACTCAAAAAGAAAGACCGTGACTGGATACTTTTCACAGAGGAAAAGCCTGTCGTAACAGTCCATGCTGAAAGAGAAGCGCACAGAATTCAGCGCCCTTACCAGGGGACATATATGAGCGCTGCTGTGTATGTCCGCCATACCTTTGCCACCACCCAGAGTGCCACCTTGCGCAAGCGGGTTGCTCGCTTCATGGAGAAAGAGCCCTGCCCATCTTGCCGGGGAAAACGTTTAAGAGCCGAAGCACTGGCTGTTAAATTCGGTGGTTTCGATATCGCGCAACTCTCCCAAATGTCTCTGGCGGATCTATCAAAGGTTTTGCAAAAGGAAATAAGCTCGGCCAAAGGTGCGCACCGTGGACTTGACGAAACGGCTGCAAACGAAGAAGTAGCAAAACTGATTGTCGCGGATTTGAAAGACCGCATAGCTCTATTGAGCGAACTTGGGCTGGACTATCTGTCATTGGACCGAGCGACGCCGACTCTATCAGCCGGCGAATTGCAGAGGCTGAGGCTGACGACACAATTACGCTCCGGCCTCTTCGGCGTCGTCTATGTTCTGGACGAACCTTCTGCAGGTTTGCATCCGGCCGACACGGAAGCCTTGCTCAAGACACTCACACAGCTCAAACAAGATGGCAATTCGCTCTTTGTTGTCGAACACGAGATGGACCTGGTGCGGGCCGCCGACTGGATTGTCGACGTCGGTCCGCAGGCTGGAGAAAAGGGTGGTGAGCTGCTCTACAGCGGTCCTATCGATGGACTTTCAACGGCAAAAGCATCGCTGACAAGACAGTATGTTTTCAACGATCATTCGCAGACCAGGCGAAAACCGATTACGCCATCGGGCTGGATGAAATTAAGCGCGATCAACAGGCATAATCTAAAGGACCTGGAGATTGAATTGCCTCTTTCAGTCCTCACTGTAGTGACAGGAATTTCAGGCAGCGGCAAATCCACGCTGATAAGCCAGGTGCTGGCAGACACACTGGTTGCGGCGCTGGGCAGCCAGAAAGCCGATGACGAGGCGGATGAAGAAGACACAGATGAGCTGGAAGATGAGATAGCAGAGAAGCGTCCGGCAAAAATCGAAGGAATAGAAAACATCAAAAGATTGGTGTGCGTCGATCAAAAGCCGATTGGCAGAACTCCGCGCTCCAATCTGGCCACTTACACGGGACTCTTCGACTTTATTCGCAAGAAATTCGCCGCCACCCAGGAAGCAAAAGCACACGGCTACAATGCCGGCAGATTCTCTTTCAACGTTGACGGCGGGCGCTGCACGACTTGCGAGGGAGAAGGCTTTGTCTCTGTCGAATTGTTGTTTCTTCCAAGCGTGTATAGCCCCTGCGCTGCATGTGGCGGGACGAGATACAAAGATGAAACCCTGGCAATAAAATACAGGGACAAGAGTATTGCCGATGTTCTGGACATGACAGTCGATGCGGCCAGTGAATTTTTCACAGAGCTTCCGGCAGTCGAGCGCGCGCTGAAGACTTTACGTGAAGTAGGTCTGGGTTATTTGAAATTAGGACAACCGGCAACAGAATTGTCCGGAGGAGAAGCGCAGCGCATCAAGCTGGCTACGGAATTGCAGCGCGTTCAAACAGGCAACACTGTGTACCTCCTGGATGAGCCTACTACCGGTCTGCATCCCGCCGACGTCGAAAAGCTGATGATACTCATGCACGCCCTGGTCGACGCCGGCAATACTGTAATCGTCGTCGAGCATGACATGGATGTCGTCGCTTCTGCAGACTGGGTAATAGACCTGGGTCCGGGAGCCGGTGAGCAGGGCGGAAAGATAGTGGCAAAAGGGACTCCGGAGAAAGTGTCGAAAGCCTCAGGCAGCAGAACCGCGCCCTTTCTGGCAAAGAAGCTCCAGACACTGCGGTAGATATCGACCTTGCAAACACAATCGATACATACTCCGCAAATATACGCGGCGGATATTCTCCCATTGAAACATTGCAGTTTGCGCAGGCAGGCTGCCGGTTTAGGAATAAAACAGCAAAACCTCTGATAGAATCTTGGTTTTGTAAATCGCGTCATCGCCGAGGTCTTGATCAGTGACAAAGCGCACCACAAAATCAAACGTTTTTCTAATTCGCCGTGATGCAGCCGGTGCTCATAAAGCTCCGGAAGAATTGAAGCTGGCGCAGAAGAAAGTT